>DAKS01000042.1 GCA_002499195.1 Euryarchaeota archaeon UBA443 | reverse complement strand
TGCTAAGAAATCAAAACAGTCTGGGAATTTGTTCTTGTTCCTTACTTTGTAAATGACTGCTTGAACATCTTGATTTCCACTGTGCAATAAGTCAACACCTTTTGGAATGATGAACCACTCAGCCTTGCCCATGTATTCCCATGAAATGCCTTCGTTGATTTCTATCAATTCTTTCGGAAGTCTGATGTCTTGAGAAGAATTCTTCAAATCAAAAATTATCAATCCTTCATCCCTTACTTTTGCTGAAAGCAACGATGCAGCTTGGAGGAGCACAGGTTCCTGTGATTCGAAATCAAATCCACCTTCAAGGAAAATCTCAGGGAAATCGGTGTACATGATATCGATGAATGGGTAATCCTTGAGACCTTTTTTCGCTTCTATTCCCCTATGGATGAGGAGATTCTGAAAACCAAGATCTGGATTTCTGTAAGCCTGTCCAATCCCCTTTGGATTTGAAATCCTTGCAAAATATTCTGCATTGTTTTGTGAATGGGACGACCACCATCCATCAGGATATGCTGGCGATAAATCATCACAAACAAGAACAAATGGAGCCTCATAGTCCACCATGACGTTCCATGAGGCGAGATAATTCATGTGTGCACCTGGGTGGGCAACAATGAGTGGCCTATCCTTCACCTTTGGAAAGGGAATATCCGTGAAGAATTGATTGTTTTTCCATAGCATCACAAACACCTCGGGTGGCCCACTGGAACAACTCTGAAGATTCTCTTTGCTTGTCTTTCAAGTCTCGAGTAATCGCTCGCATTGCATACACCGCCATTATCAGCTGATTTTGCAGTATCATAGAATGTTGAGTTATGCATCGTGATGATGTGTGCTGTACACAGTTTACCATTTTCATCAGGGTCGCTTGGCGGATCAACTGAATAGAAACTCACAAAGAACAAGTCATTGAGTTGCTTCAGTTCATCGATAATGTATCCGATTCTCCTTTGGTCATGATTGCAGTAAGCTAACTGCATACCAAATGGTTTCAGTGCTTCTGACCACGAATACGGCGATTGAGAGTTGGTTCTTGCCTTGAAATATTCAGGCGTAACATCAGCACCAGTTGCTCTTGCAACCATGCACAATGTTGTCGCCACACAAGAAGGTCCAATCTGCCTCAAATGTTCGAGTTGCAAATCATCAAAGTACGACGTATGGTTTTCGCCTTTGGATAGGTGCCAAAGTGGTGCACTTGCATTCGGTTTCCAAATCATTCTTCTTCCTCCGTTCTTTCAAATCTCCTTGCACTGTTGACTCTGTTCGGATGACAAACGAGGCAATTCGTATCAAAACACGGCCAAGAGTAATCGTTGCCAATGAAATCAATGTAATTCTTGTCCACCATCGCTTGCCAAAATGGTCTGGAATGATCCCATGTGTCGACCCAAATTGTTGCCTCTGGAAAGAATCTTCTAACGTTTGAAATCATTCTTGTTCCATGGCCTTTCCTTCTTTGATGTTCAGCGAACACAATCACATGATGCATTTCGATAACGGACCAATCTTCGTTCGGAATAATCGTACATATTGCATAGGGAAAACTACCTTGGTAAACCCACCATCCTGGTTTGTTTTGGTGTTCAACAAAATATGCTTCATTCGGTCTAAATCTATCTTTTTCTATTTGTATCATTTTTTCACCTCATTGGTATTCATAATCTTCTGGCCTTCCTCCAGGCCATTCTCTTTCCATTCTCTCAATGTATTCGGCAGTCCCCTGATCCTCTCTGAACTGGATTCTCCAAATCTCGCAATCATCGATGCATAAGAGAATGAGGGAAATCAATTCAGAAGGGAGACTATCAGAATGTCCTCTGTGGAAACAGTACCACGAATCTGCTGTATGAACTGTTGATTTTCCTCCATAATCGGGAACGTGACTAGGACATGTCCAAAATGGTCCTAAGGAATGGTCAACTACGTCCCTATGGTAGAAACAACCTCTCATCGTTAGCCAAGACTTCTGTTGCTTGTCTTGTTTCCATTCCTCGTATCTCTTGTTGTACTCGGTCATCGCTCCAGTGTTCACCCAACATCCATTCTCGATGCACAGGTCGAATGAGAAGGTATTCCCATGTTGGCCTTGCATGGTTATCGTGTATCCATCAAACGAAATAGCCTCGTTCTCATGAATGAATTGGAACAATGCAAGCCATTGCTTTCTTTCAGCTTTGATAGCATCCGAATCCTCATCATCTTCAAAATGAAGATCATCCTTCATTGAGGTGAGACAGAGCTCCCAATCTGGCCATGTTGACCAAGTCGTTCCTTCATCCGCAGCTTTCTGGTTGTATGCAAAAAAAATCGACATAAGGCCCGATACAGTATCGAGATTTCCGTTATGGTCAATCATTTCTTCTGGTTCTTTGTATTGTTTTGTCATCTTTTTATCTCCTTGTATTTATTGAATTTGGCAGGGGTACTCGGAATCGAACCGAGATCCTGAGATCCGAAGCCCCAGATGCTATCCATTACACCATACCCCCATAGAAAATCAACAGACTGAATCGCCTGTTTCCTCAATTTCGATACTTCATCGAACGCAACGGAATTGAGATTGACGGCGATGGCAATCCCTCCAGAACAACTGTTGTGGCATGTTTTTTCCTCCGATGCAAACACCCTATGCGCTTACAGTTAATAAATGTTAAGTAAAATTGAGAAGAATTATGACCTTTCCCACGTTACTTTGAAGCAACGCCGTGTATTCGGGTGACTATGCACATCGTCATGGTGTCTGGAGAATACCCCCCGCGTTGGGGCGGTATGGGCTCTGTAGTCTACCATCTTGCAGGCCATATGGCCCAGCGCGGACACAAAGTCACTGTCATCACTCGTAAGCACAAAAAAATGGCACCGACACAAACAGGTGTCGAAGTAATCCCTGTTCGATGGGCTCCATTGCCTATGTCATTCACAAAGTCATTCGGTAAGCATGCGATTAAAGCGATCAAGCAATTGAATCGACGAAGGACAATCGATGTCATCAACGCTCATCTTCCACTTGTATCTTGGACGCGTAAGCAATTTCGTTTCATTGAGAAAAATATCGCTCCCGTTGTAAGTACGCTCCATGGATCTTGGATTGGTGAGCGAGCAGGTGTTCGACGTGCAGCCCTCAATCGTGAGGCCGCCACCTGGAGAAACCCGAATGATCTCGCAATTCGTCTTACAGCAGGATGGTATGCTCGCTATGAACGTGCAGGAATCCTCGAATCAACATGTTGTGTTGCAGTATCTCGTTCGACAAAGGAAGAATTCCATGAATTCTACAAAATCCCTGATGATGCTGATATTGAGGTCATCCACAACGGTTGCGATGCCCGCGTCTTTCGGCCACCCGATAAAGACAATGAAGGCGAACAGTTAGCTCATGAACGATTTCGTAAAGAGTATGGCTGTGCGGATGAGGAAGCACTCAGTTATGGTCCAAAGACAAAAACTCCAATGATACTTGCAGTCGGCCGACTTGCAGCTCGTAAGGGATACGTTTCTCTTCTTCGTGCTTTACCACTGATTTTGAAAGAACATGAGAATGCTAAACTCGTCATCGTTGGAAGAGGGCATATGAAGAAGAAACTTCTGAAGGTAGCCAACGAATTAGGAGTTAGCCAATCACTTTTCATCAAGAGTGCTATGTCATTCGAAGACCTTGCACAACACTATCGTTCTGCAGATCTAGTCGTATTCCCTTCTTATTATGAAGGTCAAGGACTCATTCCTCTTGAAGCACTCGCGTCAGGAACACCGGTCGTTACTGTCGATCAACCACCATTAACCGAAATGATCGATGATACCGTTGGAGGACTCTTCGATCGTGGAGATTTCGTAGGTCTTGCAAAAGCAGTCTGCGATGAACTTAATGGGCATGTTAAACGATTAAAGAAAGCCAAAGCCGGACGAAAGCGAGTTCTTGAGAAATTCACTCTTGAAGAACAAGCTGAATCCTACGAAGATGTCTTCCTTCGCTCTGTACAGAAGCGACGTTGGAGAGATTCCTGACTATTTCAATCCATAGCGTATACAAGGGTA
>DAKS01000012.1:35114-35892 GCA_002499195.1 Euryarchaeota archaeon UBA443 | reverse complement strand
CAGAAAACATATGAGGTGAATAATTTGGTATTTCATTTTCAATCAGGTGACGAAAACGGGCTATACACACGCATTCGTGAGCTCTTGTATTATTCCATAGAGGCTCATTTTTCCGTAGCTTGGATTACTATGGGGGCATTTGACATGATTAATTCTGATGCTGGAGATAACCCTTCAGCATTGGAACAATTTCTCGATAATGAAGAAGCACGATTAGTGATAACCGTTGGGCTTAGTGGTGGATTAACTTCTTACAATGCTTTAGATACACTCCTCAAACTTGCTGATCAATGCAATGGTGATCTTATTGTATATGTTAGGCACACGGATGGGAAGCACCAAATTTTCCATCCGAAAGCTTACCTGTTTCGAGCTGATGATGATACAGAGACATTGATTGTTGGCTCAAATAATCTCTCGAGACACGGCCTGGGTCAGAACGAGGAGGCTAGCCTAGAGCTCAACTCCGAAAACGGTTCTGAAGCAATAGATACGGCGAAGGAAAATATGTTCGGAGTCATTGAGAACGATGATGGGCAAGGGGGGCCGTCTAGGCTCCTAACACCGGAACTTCTTGAATCGCTCAAGGATTCGGGATATGTTTGTAGAGAAGGTAGTAAATCCTGGAGAAAAAGGAAGAAGTCAAAGTCTGGAACCGGGCTCTTTATTGGAGGTGAAGTAGGAGGAAATCTTCCTCCATTTGGATCAGGTAGGCCGGATATTGTAGAGCCAGAACCAGAACCTGAGCCAGAACCAGAACCTGAGCCAGAAACAGAAC
>DAKS01000012.1:32767-34786 GCA_002499195.1 Euryarchaeota archaeon UBA443 | reverse complement strand
AGAACCTGAGCCAGAAACAGAACCCGAAGATGAGGGGGGAGCTCTTGTTTACATCGGTGTGCCTTGGGGTTCGGAGGAACATACTATCCCAGGACATAACGGAATTCGATTTGCAATGATTACAACATCTACGGATATAGCAGGTGGCTATGGCGCTCCTGCGCCTGAAATAAGAATCCCTTCACACAACGGCAATCGATTTGAGCAGAGAGCAATAAATCAAGGTTTAGACAACGTTAGAGAATTCTTTGATTTCCCTGAAGAGAGCGACTACGTCAACGGAAACGAAATCACTGTATTTTGCACTAGGATGAATGGTGAAGAGACAGTTGAGTTGGAAAGTAATGCGAGGGTTTGGCACAATCGGTCTGGCTCCGGAGGCGGTGGAGGTTACAGATTGAACATCACAGACCCCGGTATTCTTCGTTGTTCTACACAAGGGGGTGGAGATGTTGTCCTCATAGATAGAACTCAGCAAGGATATGATATTCGATTCGTCCCTCCACCGTATGCCATCGCATGGGTAAATCAGATGAATAGAACTAACAATGTACAAAAACGATATTGCTTTTTCAATAATGATAATCTCGTTGAACTTCCAGATGTTGATTAAACACATCACTTAGACTGACTTTGACCTTGTCCCTCGATTTTGAACGGCCTCGCACAGATACCAGTAGACTTCGTTACGCTCGTCCTGAGTGAGTCCAAGGATGTCAAATATGAATTCGTCAACGACTTTTCTGTCTGGTAGAGGCGATGGCTCTTGTTCTCGGATGGGTATCTCGGGGTCGAAACCACATTCCACAAATACTTCTCCAATTTCTCTGTTCACCAACGAGTCATAGACTGCATCATCAATTCCATCAAGTAAAGTTGGGTTGATAATCTGATGTCCAGTAAACTCGGGACCATAGAATGACAAGACACCTCCTCCTTGTCCTTTTCTTCCTCTTAATTCAACAAATAGCAGGCTAAGTGTACTATTGAGGGCAAGGATCGTGTTTTTTACATTAAATCGGTCGTGGAGTTGGCCAATGAAGAAAGAGTCATTTACGAAAAAGTCTCCTCCTTCAATGAAGTATATTCTTGCACCATAAAACCGATTGGAGATGATAGCAGGGCGAACAAAATTCCCTCCCTCCATCACATGCCTAATCTTTGGATGAGAGATGCTTTTTTGTTTTGACAAGTCGAGTCTAATACCATTCGTATCTTTGAATGAATGAAGAAATGGAGCTCTGTCTCTTTCATCGCCTGCACTTTCTTTTAGCATCTTGGAATCTTTAGGCAGTACTCTCATGTTGTTTCTTTGCGTTTTCTCGCAAACATCTCTGATAGCGATCAACTTGTCTGAGTGATTGTTGATGACGCTATGGTAGATTTCTGGTGCGCGTAAAATCAGGCTCCATTTGTAGCCAATATAATCGCCTTTCGAGTCAGATGCCTTTGATTTAAGCTCGCTTTTTGAGATGGTTTGCTCAGTTCTCAAGAGAGGGTCTTGAATTGATTTTTCAAAAGAATCTTCAAACATAATGAAATCAATATCATCTTCAGAATTATCTTTCTCCATGATAGAGATGATTGTGTTAACTTCAGCATTTTCAAAAATCCGCATCTTTCTGAAATCAATTATTCTAATCCCTTTGAAATTCTCAATTATGTCTAGTTGCAATGGTGCGCCGAATTCAACATCTAACCATGTATTTGAGCAGATAAAACAACTAACTCCGCCCTTGCGAAGTATTTGTTTTGCACGGGCATAAAAGTAGATGTATAGATCAGACTTACCTGAAACTAAGCCTTCAGAGTTTTTGACCCAATTCTTCTTAGTGCTTTCGTCAATATCTTCTTGCCGCACATAAGGAGGATTGGCAAGTACAATGTCAAAGCCTCCATTATCTCTTACAAATACGTCGTAGAATATTGCTCCGAAGTAAGCACCTTGACTTTTTTCAACTTCCCCTTTGCTCTCCATAACCTCTTGCAAGAGGCTCTTCCACCTTTCGCGAAGCTGAA
>DAKS01000012.1:27992-32380 GCA_002499195.1 Euryarchaeota archaeon UBA443 | reverse complement strand
CTAGCCCTGTTCCCATCAGGATCCCAATCAAAATGCTCGTATTTCTTGACCCACTGAGGATCATCATTAAGCAGGGAATCGCCATGTATGATATTCATATCGAGATTGGGCATTAACTCTGGCTCTGTTGCATCAACAGAGATGGACAACCAAAGTCTCAATGACGCTTGTATAGTTGCGAATCGATCAAGGTCAACGCCGTATATGGAGTTGCTAATGATTCTCAGTTTCATCTCAGTTCGGCTTTCTAAAAGATCTTCTGCTGTCGTCGATAGTTTGGTATGAACACGAACCAATTCATGCAATAGTCCGAGCAGATATGCTCCCGACCCACAGGCAGGGTCTATTGCCTTGACCTCTGCTAAAACCGAATTAATTGTGCGAGCATCATCAATAGATAGCCCCTCATTGTCATCATCATCTATTAGTTTTCGAATTGCTTCTGTATCAACATCAGTTCTCTCTTTGAGGACTGATTTGATCGCTTCTCGGCACATGTATGCAACAACAGGTCGTGGTGTGTAGAACGCTCCTTTCTCATTCCTACCGGTGACTAGTTCCTCAAACAACGTACCTATCATTTCCGGGTCAATTGCCACATCAACATCAAATGGAGTCGATTCCTGAACTGTAAAGTTCCATCTATAAAATAATCCACCATCTCCAAGTAATCGTTCAAAGAGTTCATCAGGGAGATCATTAATGGATTTGTCTAGTTCATTCTCTTCAAACAAACCTCCACTCAAGAATGGGACCTTCCCATACGCGGGGTCTTCACCTTTCCCTTCGACAGCAAGTCCTTCAAAGAACAGTCTGCGCAGCCGCGAAGAGTAAAACGATGTGTCCGAATCTATGCCTCCTGCTTTGAACAACTGTTCAAGATAATTGCCATTTTCTCCGAATTGAAGCCACCCTTTCTTCTTCTCAATGAACCTTAGAAAGAGTATTCGGTTAAACAAAATCTGAGTCGCTTGATGTATATCATCCTCCTCAGTTAAGTCTGAATTGTTTTCAATAAACTGCTTCGCATTTTCGAATTCCATTCTGTAATCTTCGTAGAATTCGTTTGAAACCTTACTAACATCAAACGCTGAATCAAATGCTTTTGTTGCATCTTCTTCATTCATTTCATCTTTGTAAATCAGGTTTTTGAGGTTGTATTCACACACTGTTCTAATGTGTTCGTTTGGCCCCCAACCGAACATCTGTATTTTTGAGGTCTTTGAATCTCCTTTCGGAACTTCGAATCGTGCGAATTGGAAATACTCGGTCTCACTATGGCACAAGAAAAGAATTTGATCCTTTTTCCAGGAAGGGTGATCTGCAGTGGGACTAACCTTCTCCATCAACTCTCTGAGGATGGTACGTAATGGGGTTGTCATGCCTCTGCCTTGGGTGAAGAATTTGTTTGAACCGAATCGAACGATGAAGATTCCATGCGGCCAATTAGGAAATGGCATTACTTGACGAAGTTCGATTGGTGCATCTTCACTACTAAACCCCATTTCCACAAGAACATCATCCCATGAATCTGAAATGCCATCAATCGCAAGGTTTTCATCATCCTCGTCCGCTAAAGGCCAATTCAGAGCACCTTGAAGAAGAATTTCAATCAAGTCGGATTCATCAGCGGATTCCTGTAACTTTTGAATCGCATTTTCGATTCTCAAGACATCCGGATCAACCATCTTCTTTGCACCTCAACCTTCCGTTAGGTCCACACTACATTAGGGCAACGCTACCTCTATTCAGAGAAATTTAGAATCGTAATGAACTTCCAACTTTCTTGGGATTATTTCTTTCTCAATTAGAGCGCGGATTGCTGAAGTCTCCATTCGAGCACCTCGTATCGTAGTGACGAAGGGGATGTTCAATTCAACTGCTAGTCGCCGCATCATGTTTCCATCACGAACCGCGCCACCGGAGACAGTTGGAACATTGACGATGAACGAGATATCACCTCTTCGCATAAGATCAAGAGCATCTGGATGTTTTCTTTCATTTATTCTATAGACTGTTGTAACTTCAACGTTTGAATTTCTAAGAACGTCTGCAGTTCCAGGTGTGGCATAGAGAGTGAAACCTAGTCCATACAATTCTTCAGCAATCGAAACCAGTCCATCCTTATCTTCATCACGAACTGTGAGGTAAGCTCCACCTGCACTGGCAACAGGTACTTCTGTAGCAAGTCTTGCCTTGAGATAGGCGATATCTGCTGAAGTATCAGATCCGTATACTTCTCCTGTTGACTTCATTTCAGGCCCAGGAGCTGGATCTAGGCCTCTGAGCTTGATGAATGGGAAAACAGGTGCCTTAACACATATCTGCCCGGATGTGCGCTTTGGAATGGTCTGCTTAGAAAGTGGAATTCCGATGGTAACATTTGCAGCAATCTTTGCTAGAGGTAATCCAGATGATTTTGCTACAAATGGAACTGTACGTGATGAGCGAGGGTTTACTTCAAGGACGTACAAATCATCGCCTTGAATAGCAAATTGTATGTTGAAACAACCCTTGATATTGAGTCCCAATCCAATAGTCTTTGTTTGCTCAGCAACTCGAGTAAGCATATCTTCACTAATGTTCTGTGTAGGGATGAAACAAGTAGAGTCTCCGGAGTGAATTCCTGCTTCCTCGAGGTGTTCCATGATAGCTCCAACCAAGACCTCTTTTCCATCACTTGCAGCATCAACATCCAATTCTGTTGCATGTCCAAGATATTCATCTACGAGAAGAGGTTTGTCCGGCGCAAGATAGGCTTCCTTGAGATAGGCATCCAATTGCGTTTCATTGGAAAGAATCTCCATTCCACGGCCACCTAGAACATATGATGGACGGATGAGGACAGGGAACCCAATATCCTCAACGGCTTTCCGAATATCATCGGCAGTGGTTCCAGTTGAACCATTTGGCATACGTAGACCGTGTTTCTTAGCGAAGGCTTCGAATCGTTCACGATCACTAGCTTCATCGATACCGTCGACACTTGTTCCTAGAATTTGTACTTCAGCGCCCTTGCCTGCAAGGTGTTCAAGGCGCTTCTCAATCGGTTGAGCTAGGTTGATTGCAGTCTGTCCTCCAAATTGCAAAAGAATGCCATGTGCCTTTTCTCTCAAGAGAATCTCAGACACACATTCAGACGTTAATGGGTCGAAGTACAGACGATCTGATGTGTCAAAATCAGTTGAAACAGTTTCAGGATTATTGTTGATAAGAACTGCATCCATACCTGCGGAACGAATGGCCATCACTGCGTGAACACATCCATAGTCGAATTCGATCCCTTGTCCAATCCGTATAGGTCCTGAACCTATGGCAACCATTCGTTGTTTGTTTCGCTGCTCAAGATTTGGAACATGGTCAATACCATCATCCTGGAATGGCTCATAGGTCGAATAATAGTAAGGTGTCTTCGCTGCAAATTCAGCAGCACATGAGTCGACCATTCTGTAGCGAGGGTGAATATTCAATGTGTGGCGCCTTAGCATGACACTATCTTCATTGCAATCATCGGGTAATGCCTTCCAACCTGTGGGCTTGAATCCATTTAGTGCGTCTGCGATATGTGCATCACTAAATCCATGGGATTTGTAATGGATGATTGTCTTGTAATCAAGCGAAGAGGGACGAATGTTCATGTTGACGAGTTTCGATTCCATCTGAGCAATATGTTCAAAGCGTTGCAAGAACCAACGTGTGATTCGAGTTATTTCGTGAACCTTCTCAATGCTCCACCCTCTTCTGAACGCTTCCAAAAGCGCTCCTAGGCGACGATCGGTTGCAATTCGAAGCCAATCGACAAGTACACTGTCCGGTAATTCCTCATGGGCACGTTCAGCCATCCCTTCTCCCTCAGACTCATCTGCTCGCGTCAGTGGTCGTGGGTAAGGACACCCTTGTTCGAGTGAAGCCCAAGCCTTGAGGAAGGCCTCTTCGAAGTTACGGCCAATGGCCATAACTTCGCCTGTTGATTTCATCGATGTTCCTAGTGTTCGGTCAGCGGTTCGGAATTTATCGAAAGGCCATCGAGGTATCTTGACGACAACATAGTCTAGTGTCGGTTCGAATGCTGCTGTTGTTCCTTCGCCTGTAATCGGGTTAGGTAATTCATCAAGAGTATAGCCAACGGCAATTTTTGCAGCCATTCGAGCAATCGGATAACCTGTTGCTTTTGATGCAAGGGCGGAAGAACGACTGACACGTGGATTGACTTCAATGACACGAATTTCTCCTGTGAATTGATTGAATGCAAATTGAACATTGCAACCTCCTTTGATATTCAATTCACGAATTAGCGCAAGGGCTTTGTCTCGAAGTTCTTGATGATCAGCATCTGAGAAAGATTGTAGCGGAGCTACGACAACGGATTCACCTGTATGAACTCCCAT
>DAKS01000012.1:24161-27663 GCA_002499195.1 Euryarchaeota archaeon UBA443 | reverse complement strand
GGGTCAATATTTTCCATCGTACAGACAATTGTGGCATTGTCTGCAGTATCTCGCATAACCTCATATTCCAATTCTTGCCATCCGAGAATTGATTCCTCGATTAGAACTTGATTGATTCTTGAATTTCGAAGACCAAGTGTTGCGATTTCAACAAGTTGACCCATGTCAAATGCTGTCCCTCCACCGAGACCTCCAAGCGTAAATGCAGGACGAATGAGGATCGGCCACGAACCGATTTCATTTGCAGCATTGATGACTTCCTCCATAGAGTTGCAGGCAATTGCTTGTGAAATTGGAAGGTCGATCGATTCACAAACTTGATTGAAAAGTTCACGATCTTCGGCCTTGTCAATCGCATCAAGGTCTGAACCAATCAATTCGACACCCAATCGCTCCAATGTACCATCGTGAGACAATTCACTTGCGATATTGAGAGCAGTTTGACCACCCATTCCTGCAAGAAGAGCGTCTGGTTTCTCGATTTCGAGAATTTTTCGAACTGTGTCGGGCAGGAGTGGCTCGATGTAAACACGATCTGCCATTTCTGGATCGTTTTGGATTGTTGCAGGATTTGAATTAACAAGAATCACTTCATATCCATCTTCACGCAGTGCACGAACTGCTTGTGACCCCGAGAAATCAAATTCCGCTGCTTGCCCGATCTTGATTGGGCCTGAACCGAGTACAAGAATGGTGTTGAGATCGTCTCTTCTTGGCATCATGAATCACCTCGAAGGTGTCCATCGACCATCTCTCGGAATCGATCAAACAGTGGTTCAGCATCGTGAGGTCCAGGGCAAGCCTCTGGGTGGAATTGGACGGTAAAACATGGCCTTCCTAACACGTCAAGACCCTCAACCGTCTTATCGTTGGCATTGATGTAACGTACTTCAACATCGTAACCATGGAGGTTTTCACCTTCTGGAGAGGTGGCTCCACTTGGATGTGCTGCGAGCATTCCGTGTTCTGGATCTGCTACGGCGAAACCGTGATTTTGTGAAGTAATCCATACACGTCTCGTTTTCAGATCAACAACGGGTTGGTTCGCACCACGATGGCCATATCTCATCTTGTAGGTCTTGAGGCCAGATGCAAGTCCCATGAGTTGATGGCCGAGGCAAATACCCATCACTGGAAGTCCAGTCGAGACGGCCTTAGCAAGTGTGTGACGCGCAGCAGTGGCCTTGCCAGGGTGTGCAGGGTCACCCGGGCCATTGGAGCAAAACAGTGCTTCAATTCCGAAGCCTTGGAGTGTTTCAAAATCAACATCAGGTGGGCACCAAACCACTTCGAATCGTTGGCAAAGATTCCTTAGAATGTTGTACTTAACACCACAATCCAAAGCACCGATTCGCGGCAGTGGATGGCCTAAATCATCTGTTGCTCCAGCGTTCAGAACAACTGGCTCGTCGATGGATACAAGATCAACTAAATCATCAAGTTCAGGCGATGTCATAACTTCCAAACGCTTCAACATCTCCTGTTCTCTTTCCTTTGGTCCAAAGATGCAAAGAACTGTACCTAATTCACGGACATGTTTTGTAATCGCCCGAGTATCAATGTTCTCAATTCCTGGTACTCCATGCGCTTGTAAGAGTTCAGATACAGTCCCTATCGAATCACGATGATCAGGGTCTTGCATTGCATGTCGAACAACAACACCCTTGGGCCATACGGCCCTAGACTCGGATTTTCCTCCGTGTATTCCATAATTTCCAATCAATGGATATGTGAAGGTCAGAATCTGTCCTGCCCATGAAGGGTCAGTGAGTGATTCTTGATATCCCATCATTCCTGTTGTAAAGACAAGTTCACCTTCTCCGAATCCCTCAGCACCGAAGAGTGTCCCTTCGAATCGGCCGCCATCAGCAAGCAATAGGATTCCTTCACCACTCGCTTTTTGAGGTAGATTTGATTTGTCAAACAAGGCATCAGCAGCATCTTGGAATTGAGGGGCATTCGTGACTCCGTAGTTATGTCGACCCGGGGCGAATCCGGAGTGGGTGCTACCGTACATCGACATCAGCGGTATTCCATGTAGGCCATCCATAATGATTGGGTATGGTTTACGATGGAAGTTTGGTAATTACTTGGTATCAGTAACATCTTTTCCAGTATTGCTTGGATTGATTATCAACTCACCGCCATCGAGTTTTCTCTCAACAGATCCTGACCCATACCAACCATCAAGGAACAACGCGAGTGCAGCTACTTCTGAATGAGGTTGATTCCCGACTGCAAGATTGTATTGTGATATCTCAAAGACTTCTGATGGTACCTTTGCGCCACCAACAATCACGACCAGTGGACGGTCTCTTCGAATCATTGGTGTCACACTGCGATACGATGCACCATACATCGTTAGATGAACTGCGATACCAGGAGGTTTACCATCTATTCCATCTCTTACAAATTTCCTTAACCAAGCCATTGGACTTTTCACATGCTCAACAACCATGTCTCCGCCGAAGCGTTGATTGACAGATCCGATATTCTCTGATAGACGTTCGTCTTCATCCCCTGAAAAGAGGAATCTATTGGCCCCCAATGCTCTTGCTACCAAGGCAAGGTGTGTGGTTATCCTCGGGTCTCGACCAAGTCGATATCCAAGTCGAAGAATAATGACATCATGGTCGGCCATGTCAATGCCTCGTATGCGATGTTCATGAATTGAGGGGTTTCACTCGGTTGTAGCGATCTCATCATTCTCTCCAGGAGGAGTGAGCACTATGTCTTCATTCGCTTCAAGGAAACGGCGTAACCAAAGCAGCAGATATGCATCAACTATGAGATGGCCTCCATAAACGGTGCCCGCTCCAACCAAAGCAAGACGAATACTGCGCCACAAACCTGTGTTAACTTCGATCGAATCCGACATAAAGGCGGTCATAATTGGTTCTCCAACGTAGAGCAAGACCATGATGATCATAACTCCTGAAATCAGGGATGGTACAAGTGAACCCATCTCTCGACCAAAGTCACCAAAGACGGAATGAAGGAATGCAAGTCCCATGACGGCAAGCGCGACTTGATTGAAGTCTAGCGCAAAGAATTTTGAAACGCCAATTTCAAGATTATCAGAAGATGAATTGCTGATGAGAAGCCACCAAAAGAGCAATGATACTGTGACGATACCGGCTCCAAGTTTTGCTCTGTTTGAAAGCATATTGAAGATAGCAGGTTTATCGTAAATATCTAATCGAAGTGCTACTCTTTCAGCGAGTTCAAGCGATGCTTCACTGATTCCTAATTCAGTCGTTGATGGGCTTGAACCACTCGTTGAATGGTTGCCTTCATTCTCCGACATGCAAAACCCTTGGGTATGAGTCCTTATCAATCCATCCTTACTGCAACTGCTCATGGCTGATGCATTGGCACCTTTTTCGTTCCGCCGCCATTCATCAAATCCTAGGCTAATGGGGATTCTCAACATGACGCCTGATTCATTCCATGAACTCTCTCGCCAAAACAGTGTAAATGATGCGATCAATAGTGGTCAAAG
>DAKS01000012.1:0-23771 GCA_002499195.1 Euryarchaeota archaeon UBA443 | reverse complement strand
TCACAAGAAGTCTCTATAGAACAGGAATTAAAGCGTGTTTTGCCTGTTATATCTGGTCTACGTTCCATGTCATCTACAATTCCCATCTCTATCGATACAAGGAATCATGAAGTTGCTCGACAAGCATTGGATGCCGGTGCAACCATCATAAACGATGTATCTGGTTTGAGATCCCAAGAAATGATCGACTTGGTTTTGGATAGAAAGGTCCCAGTTTGCATCATGCATATGCTTGGAAAGCCTAAGACGATGCAGCAGAATCCTTCGTATCGCAATGTTGTCAATGAGGTTTCAACCGAACTCCTAAGCACTGCACAACAACTTATTGATGCTGGGCATAATCCGAATAACATCTGTCTTGACCCTGGTATTGGATTTGGAAAAACCTTGCAGCATAACATCGAATTGCTCAGAGGATGGGAGGAGCTTAGGGGCGAACATGATTTCTCAATCCTTTGGGGTGTTTCTCGAAAATCGATGATAGGTCAACTCACGGACCAATCATCCACTGATGATCGCTTGTATGGTACTCTCGGTGTGGCTGCATATGCTCACCAAGTTGGAATAGATTGGTTGAGGGTTCATGATGTGCAAGCACATACTGACTTGCTCAAAGTCATGCAAATCTTGGACTAGGTAATTCCGCCACCGATGAATCCAGCGGCTGCAAACCAAGCACCGAGCATGCTTCCGAGATTGGTTAGTGCAGTTACAAGCAATACACGACCTGCGCGATTGCTCCAAAACCCGCCAATCGATGTTCCTTTGAGAAACAATTGCAAATCTTCAGCAGTTGGTTCTGAAACCCTTAGTTGAACGTATCCAGCAAACCATCCGGCTGCTAGTGCTGGATTTAGTGAAGTGATTGGACTTGCTAATGTAGCAGTAAGAATCGCTAATGGATGACCTCGTGCTAGGATACAACCAATCGCAGCAAAGACTGCATTGAAAAGAGTCCAAACGGTTAGCATTTTGACAATATCAACTTCATCGTTATTGAATAAAGCAAAACCGACCAATCCCATGACGATCAGTGGAATTGCAAATGGTAGTGTTTTACCAACGAGACCTTTTTTGGGTACGCTTGATATTTCTTCCAACTTCTCTGGTTGAAGTGGAGTGTAGGGAGTAAGTGCTCTTTCAATACCTTTCAGATGACCAGCTCCAACGACAACAAGCATCTTTTCTTCGGTTTTTGTTTGCATAATTTTCTCGGCGATATAGCGATCACGTTCATCGATAAGCGCTTCTCCAGCACCAGGGGAGAACTCTTTCAATTCCTCCATCATCGAGGAGAGGAGGTCAGAATCGGAAAGCAAATCATCGAGGTCGATAATCTCCTCATCTTCTTCTTCATCAGCAAAAAGTGAAAACAGTAGGCGAAAGCGCTCTCTCCATTTCATTTTCCTCCAAGCCCTACGCATGGTGACTTGGATGTCACGATCGACTAATGCAACTTCAAGTCCAGCTTCTTTAGCAGTTTCAACAGCTGCAAGCAATTCCGCTCCAGGCTCCTGTCCTTCATTTATACCCATCTTTCGTTGTTCTGCACTGAGCATTGCTTGTATCAAAACCATAGGTGCTTTTCCTTCCTTGATAACTCTTCGAAGACCCTCTTTGTCCAAGCGACGACCTTCAACAAGGGCATCATGACGAGTTTGACACAGTTCAACACCAACCACTTTCGGTTGATAGGTTTCGATCTGTTCACGTACTGCCTCAACAGATGCAGTTGCGACGTGTGCAGTGCCTAAGATCCGTAGTGTCGGGGAAATATCGACAAAAGGCGAAGTAGAACTCACGAATCTTCCTCCGTTGAGAATATTGATTCCAAACGGCTGGAAAATGCTTTGAGAATTTCATCGTGCGCATCATCATCAAGATTGGTTTCTTCAAATCCAAGTGTTGACAATTGTATTTGCCCTCCAGCCATCCCACGATGCCCTCCAGCTTGACCATCGGGGAATTCTTTGGAAAGTGCTAGTCCAATATGGAGATTCTCTCGTCGATTTCGAGCAGAAAGAAGCACTCGTTGACGCTGAATTCCATAAACGAATACCACATCTGTGGTCGAAGTTGCGAACAAAAAGTCTGCAACTTGTGCAAGATCATCTCGATGGACAAGATTCTGAATCGGTGCAAGCACTAAACCATCCTTTTGAATCATCGTTACAAGTGCTTGTCGGAACGATTCCAATGTTTCTGGAGTGCGAAGTGGAGCCTGTATGGATTGTAGTAATTCATCATCAACCCACGTATTCAGCCACATGAGGGCCCGTAAATCGACTTGATTGAATGCTCGAGTAAACGAAAGTGTGTCCGTTCGCAAACCAAACGAGAGTGCAGTTGCTAAACGCGGAGTCATTTCTAAACTCATACTCATGAGAAGATTGGCGATGAGTGATGATGTTGCTGAATATTCGGGACGAAGAAATGCTACATCAGCAGATACAGCCTTTTCGGAACTATGGTGATCGATTATGATGTTGGGTACACAATCAGAAGGCAGTATGTTGTTTGCACCTGGTTGATGGAAATCGACTGTAATGATACATTCTGCTTCATTCAAAACATCTTCCAACTCCCAATCAAGAATGATTCTACGTAGAGGGATTTCAAGGAGACGGACCATGGCTCTATTTTGTTGATGCTCAATCAATCCGCCATGGTAAATGGTTGGTTGATGACCGAGGAACGAAACGAGTTCATGCATTGCTAATGCGGATGAAAGAGCATCTGGATCAGGATTATCATGACAGAAGATTGCAACTTTCGAATTTTCAGGAAGATGGCGAATATAGGATTCGAGAACGGTGGCTCCAGCATGACGCTCCCACGCCCGAACCTTTTCCTTGAAAGCAGCTGTAATTATTTCCTGAGCATCAATTCTGTCAATCGAATCGAGTTCCTTCTCCGATGATTTTTCTGTAAGAATTGGTGTGTCTGGCCAGCGTTCTCGCATATCGATCAGTACTTGTTCCCCTTCGAGAACCTCTGAATCGACAAGGATGACAGCAGTTGGTTTTTGACCAACATCAGGTAGTTTGGAAACAGGTAATGGTTTGGGCAATGGTAGAATTTCACAATCGCCAAGATCTTCAGAAATTTCGAGAGATGAAGCAAGGCTGATGAGCCGAGTTGGCCTTCTTTTTGAGCACCATTGAGCCAAGTTAACGGCAATCGGGCTGTGACCTACTACCAAGAACATTTGATGCTCCTCAGGTTGAGTTGGCGCGTTTCAAATTTCAAGGTTCGTATTCAGAATGAAATCTGAACGTTCTCTCGCTGAACACCCTCGACAACGAAGAGTTCTCTCCTAGTACATCCTTTCATTCCTGCAACTATGTTAGTTGGAATCATTTGAATGGCTGCATTGAAGTTAGTGGCTGATGAGTTGTAGAACTCTCGTCGGTCTGCAAGTTGGTTCTCAAGTGCTACGAGTTGATTTTGTAGGTTGACAAAGGATGTGTCTGCTTTGAGTTCTGGGTATTGCTCAGCGACCATGTTGATTCGAGGAAGCATACCAGAAAGAATACCTTCTGCAGCGCCAACACCTTTGACGTCTCCTTGAGCAAGGCATCCTGCAGCTGTTTGACGAGCTTGTGCGAATTGCTCGAAAATCTCTCTCTCATGCTCTGCATATCCCTTGACAATGTTGACAAGGTTAGGGATCATATCGTAACGTTGCTTGAGCAGGACATCAATGTCAGCCCAAGATTTGTTTGCATTTTCTTCCAATCGAACAAGGCGATTCCATGTGCTGAAGAACCATAATACGAAAATCAGTAAAATGAATCCTCCGACAATAAGTCCAATCATTAGCGGGTCCATGAAGAGTGGTCGTATCAAACACTTATCAATCTATACTACAAATTGGGTTGATATGATATGCTGGTTCCCAATGGAATAAGCATGGACGCCGCAACCATGGTATTGGTTCTCATCGGCAGTGGTTTCATTGGTTTTCTCTTTGCTCCACTAGGTTTAGGCGGTGGTCTTCTATTTGCACCATTACTTCACTACGGTTTGGGTTGGGAAATTGATGGGGCTTTGCTAATCGTATCTCTTGGCCTATCAGCAACAGTAGCTTGGGGGTCTGGATTACGACATAGAAAAGAAGGCCATGTGTCGGATGAACGGTTCAAACAAAGTCTGTGGGGAGCACTTCCAGGTGCCATCATAGGTGTGCTTATCGTTGCTTCAATGAGCGGATCATTCGACCTTCTGTTCAAAGGGTTGAGTTTAATTTTCATAACATGGGCAATCATCAAGACTCTTCGCTCAAAGACCAATAGTGTCGATGATGAGCGAGAACCAAACATCATTCCACTACGAGCAGGTGTAGCCTCTGGTGGCCTCCTTTCATCAGTTCTTGCAATCGGAGCTGGAGCAATCTATGTGCCAGTACTCAGAGCATATGGCGGTCTAGAATCGAGGAAAGCCATTGGAACAAGTCTTCACATAATGATGGTCGTTCTTCCAATTTCCATTTTGACACATTTTATAGCTCTTGATTCAAGCCAAGTCGATGTACTCTCTTCGAATCTATTACTAATTCTTAGTTTACCTATTGTTGTCGTAATAGCAGCAAACCTAGGTGCACGATTTGGAATTGCCAAAGTTTCAGAACAGCGCATAATGCAACTTTTCGTCGTGGTACTTATCGTAATAGGAATTCGATATATCCTCGACCTTTCATCAAATGTGCTTTGAATCAGCAAGCATCGTAGGCATCAATCAAATATTCTGTAATCGGACTTGTCCAAGCCAATTCACTGATTCCATCACGTCCTTGAAGTGCATAGGCGCGTACTACATCACGAACTCGAACGTTTCCTTCTGAAGATCGAGCAAGGATTGTTGCAGCCTTGACCGCCTTACCTGTGCCATGCGGGTCATAGACCGTATCCAAGGCTTCTTCGAGGAACCAATCAGCCTTGCCGCCAGGTTCTCCATCATATGTTTTCTTTGGGAGTTTTGCACCGAAAAGACCACCAGATTTCGCCTTACTCTTAGGTTTTGATTTTGCCTTACTCTTAGGTTTTGATTTTGCTTTAGTCTGAGCTTTCCCACTAGATTTGGACTTTCCTTCTGCCTTGAATTCCTGTTCAAGTTCCGCACGAATTTCCTCTTCAAGTTTTTCTCTGATCGAATCTTCATTTCCTTCTGCTGCTGTTTTGGCAGCACGAGCAACGGCATCATCGCGTTCATCTTTCAAGGCTTGAATAACATTGACGTAATGGCTCGCAACTTCAATGAGTGCAGTTTCCATAGCGGCTTCCATTTGCATCGAGACTACATCGGATGATGATTCCCTCCACTTTCGCCATTGCAGCATTGTGTTGTTGTGAATATCGGAACCGCACTTCGGACAGAAACTTCTCTTTGGTGGTTTGAGTACAGGAATAGCCCTCATGGCCTCAGGATCGATACCTTCGTGTTCACCACTTGCAACATCGTGAATGTGTGTGGATGCATCCATTCCATGATCCATCGCATCTCTGAACATACCTTCGGACATATCGAGGGTACCTGCCTTGATCATGTCCCATCCAGAGGTGCCCTTAACAACAGCCCGAACAGCCGCATTCGCTGCAGGAGATTGACCAAATTCATGCTTCTTGAACGGTGAAACTTCTTCGCTCGCTCCTTCGAATGCTTGACCAATATCGAAGTTCTCACCATCATCCGCAGCCGCTGCAATTCCCATTGTAATTGGATTTGCACCATCTTCAACCCGTGCGATCATATCGAATTTTTCAGCCATTGAAAGGTCTTCACGGTGACGAATCACGTCCTTAATTTGGTTAAGGTCGTGCCCTGTGGAAGTGATTGGTCCTTGAACGGTCAAATCGTGACCACAAGAGAGACAGAACTTTGCTGCTGCCTCGACACCCGCCTCGCAAGTTGGGCAAAAGACCCCTGCCATGGTGCTGAGATAGTCCAACCTCTTTTCAACTCTTAGGGTCAGACGGATGCTAAATCAAGATTCTTGCTTTGCTTGGAGACAGGCGTTGAGAAGTTTTAGTATTGCATCTTGGTCAAGTTCTGTCAAAATGGTTGGTAATCGTGGGCCACGCTCTGTTCCCATTATGCATAGGTACAATGCTCTGTATGCATGGCGTGGCGACATCTCAAGTTCTTTTGCAGTGCTTGAAATCGAGTTCTGGATCGATGAGATTTCCCAATCACAGGAACGAAGAGATTCGATGAGTTTTGGAAGAAGAGCCATATTATCATCATCCAATAGAGCGATTGCTTCAGAATCAGGTTCTTCCATAATAGTGATACGTAGTTCCTCAGGGAAATGTCGAGATTGAACCCATGTCCGCATACGATCAAGTCTGTCAATCATGCTTTGAGGAATAGTTCCAATCATTCCAATCGAATTCCATACGTCTTCATCTCTTGATTTGGTCTGAGCAAGCATGGCAAGATGGCGGAAGGTGACTGAAGATGTTTCTTCATGTGGTGAAATAAAGGAAAGTTCGAGTGCTCTTTTTGCATCTTCAATCGCGACCATTTGTCTGCGGCTCAATCCCTCCTTATCCATTTCTATAGAGAAATCCCGCGCTGTTGTTCGTTCGAATTCATCCGCCAAATTAACGAGCCCCATCCCCGTATCGAACTCGATTGCTTTGTTGGGTTTTGTTGATGCTATAAGGTAACGAAGAATTTCAGGTGGAACAAGAGAAAGTGCTTCCAATGGACCGATTGTGTTACCGGAAGATGATGACATTGCTCCCTGTCCACGAAGGCTAATCCACTCATAGGTCAAATCGATTGGTGCTTCTTGCGAAAACAGTTCAACGATTTCTTTGCCAGTATCGTAAGAGCCACCAGCTGCACCGTGATCTTTTCCAAAAGGTTCCATAGTGACGCCAATCCATGCCCATTTGGCCGGCCAGTCGATGCGCCAAGGGAGTTTTCCTTCTCCTTTTGTAACGTCACTAGTTCCTTCATTTCCATCGGAATCAATCCACGATACTATTGGATCATTCCAGCCAGTAATGCGTATTCCATCGATGGAGCCATTCGAATCGATTGGATTCCAAGGAAACCAATCTTCGGCCAGTTCACGGTTTGAGACCCGCTCAATAATTTCTCTAATCTTGTCTGCATTATTGCAAGCAATCCGAGCAGTCTCAGCAAATTTTCCTGAAGCATAGGAATCAAAATTATCGATAAACCGTGGTCGAACATCGATTTGCTCAAGCGCCTGTTTGAATGGTTCAAGGAAGTGATCCGCGTACGAAACGCCTTCAGCAAAACGTTCCATATCGGGACATCCCTCCTCATTCGGCGGAGGTATTCGTTTGAGTTGGTGACCAATGTATTGAGAATATGAATCATCCAAAAAGGAGTAAACCTTCCTCAAAGGGTCTGCGCTATCGACGATGAAAACAAATTCAACATCGAGGCCAGCATTTCTTGCAGCCTTGGAGATCATATCGCCCGTGAGAATTTCACGAAGATGGCCGATATGGAACTCTCCGCTCGGAGTGATGCCTGTGGAGACGATGTGCTTTGAGCCTCTCTCAGAGAGACGTTGAGCAACAACATCTGACCAATGCATGCGTTCACCTCAAACTGGTACGGCTCGAATCAATCCGCGCAAAGGAACATCGTCGACTTCATTGCGAACCGTTTTGTTGACAAGAACCAGGGCGAGGACGACCTCTCCACCGGATGCACGAATAGCTGCAATGGTATTGCTCATAGTGACTCCACTTGACAATACGTCGTCGATGATGGCGACCTTTTTACCGCCTCCAACTTGTCCATATTTGTTGGATAGGGCGCCAGCCCCAGGCTCCCCCTCCACGTTTCGATGAATTGCAACTTCAACATCAAGGGCTTGTGCAACTTCATGTGCAAATGCAATTCCATTGATAGAGATACCAACGATGGTATCAATTTCTTCGACTTCCTCCATAACGACATCTGCCATGATGTCTCCAATGGCGGTGATTCGAGCAGGTCGAACTCCGATGGTTCTCCAACCGATACGGACATCAGTTGGCCGTTCGGACTTGGAATCCGTAAGAAGCCATTGAATGGTGTCTTGCGATAGAGACAACTCATCCGCAATTTGTTGTGAATTGAGGCCATCATTTCGCAAATTCTTGGCGATGGTTTTCAACTCTTCAATACTCAGCGTCATGTTATCATGTTAAGCGAACACACTTACCTCCATGAAGCCTTTGCATATTTTTCATCAAAGACTTGAAGAGAAGGGGTTGTTAGGCGTCTCCATGAGCGACTTTGATTACGAGACGCTGCTCAATCGAGCACGCGACAATATCCCAGAGGATATTTCGTCCCGAGCACGTTGGCGGCTACCAGAACCTCAGATTATGATCGAAGGTTCAAACACCATTTTGCGTAACTTCACCGAAGTTGTTGGAATGATGGACCGTGATGATAATCACGTCTACCAATACATCCTCAATGAATTAGGTACATCTGGTTCCAGAGATGGTCCACGTGCTCGCTTCAAGGGGAGAATCCCTCCAAAGCGATTGAAGAAAGCAATCGTTGGCTATGTTAACACCTACATCAAGTGTAGTCAGTGTTCCGCTCCTGATACTCATTTCATCAAGGAAGATCGAACAACACTTCTGAAGTGTCAAGCTTGTGGTGCAACCCGTCCGGTCAAACTGTGATCATTCATCAAATCTCATCAACAAACTGGAATCGATAGTTCCATTCTTGAGATTTTCAATAAATGACTTGATGTTGATTTCAGGTTGAAGTCGATACCACGTCCCTCTTGGATAAACAACACATGCAATTCCATTTTCGCAGAAATCAAGACATCCTGATTTCTGGATTCTAATGTCTTCAAGTCCACCTTCTCGAGCCGCTGCTTTGATATTTGCAAGAAGTTCCAAACTACCTCTTTTTTTGCAAGAAGGTCGACTCGCATCATCTGGTCGTTCATGCCCACAAATGAACACATGTCGGCCATATCCTGGCGCATCACGTCCTTTGAGATCTTTTGGCATATTCAACCCTCAAGTGCATTGATCGATTCAGCAACATCGAAATCGAGTTGCGTGACTTTTCCTTCATCATGTGTGGTAAGCTCCACGATAACGTATCCCCAACCAAAATGTAGGTCAGCATGATGATTCTTCGCCTCACAGATGATGCTTATCTTGTCAATGAAGGTCTTTGCTTCTGCAAAGTTTGGAAACTTAAATTCGCGCATGAGATGTTCTTCTTGAATCGACCACCCATTGGGGACGTCCATCGATTCATCCCCAAAGATGTGCATCGTCGTTGCCTGTAGTTTCCTTTTCGACTTTCTCATGCAATGTTGAACGTCGTTTCATGTCTTCTCGCTCAAATGCAAGGAGTTCTTTGTCGTCGATATAAGCAGGTCGTGTGTGTGCGATAAGGACGATTTGGACAACGGTATCGCGTGCAACGAATCGTTGTACATCATCCTCATCAAGGATTTCAAGGCTGGTCTTTCCTGATGAGATCAGTCGGCCTCGCACCCATGGATCTGCATCGGGAAGTAGCGCGCGTGCATCGATTAGAATCTCGATTAAGTCATCTCTTCGTAGTCCATTTCTTCGTTCCAGAAGGTCTCCACTGTGTACACTCTGAAGTTTATCCAGTGAGGGTGAACCCAAATCGTTCCACAATCCAACGGCCCATTCAGGGAGGTCAACCTTATTCGATTTCTTCGCCATGATGTCACATGATTGGCGACCCTACATAACCATGTGCAATTTCTTTCCTGAAACTGTGAACAGGGTGATGGGTTCTTGAAGGGTTGGCGCCCCGCTTGAATCGGGGTTCGTATGAAAGTCACGTGGAGGCAGTTGCCGACGGTCTTATTCGAGGACGAAGTTCTCGACAAGGCATTTTCACGTGCAAGAAAGGCTGCAGACAGGGTTGATGACCCAAATCGGGTCTTTAGAACTAGAAAACAGATGACTAGAATGGTCCAAACTGCTGCTGATATAATCCATACGATGTTGACCGAGACGGTTCGAACATGGCCATCTCTTGACCAATCGCCACAATTCGATGTAGCGATGATCGAGGCTTGTGTTGGTACTGATGATTATCGCCACCATTTATCGATGTTGCAATGGGGAGCATCGCAAGTTCAACGCATTGCAACACAAAACAATCGTAAAATCATCCGTACTGCTCGAATTGAGTTGATGCATGAAGCACGACGTGAAGCCTATGGACGAATCGGTTCCATCATGGGTCGAGTTGGACCTTCACTAAAGTGGCTCAATGAATCTAGAGAGACGCTCAAAGCACTACCTCAGATCGATAACACTCTTCCTGTAATCGTTGTTTGTGGAGCTCCGAATGTAGGAAAGTCCGCGTTCATTAGTGCCTTATCTTCTGGTAAAATGGAAGTGAATCACTATCCTTTCACAACCAAACAAATCCACATTGGTCATTTTACACATCGACGATTACAACATCAGATGGTCGACACTCCAGGATTGCTTGATAGGCCGATGGATGAACGCAATTCAATCGAATTGCAAGCGATTGCAGCATTGGAACATGTTGGAAGTTTGGTTTTGTTTTTGATCGATAGAACCGAAACGTGTGGAATGTCTTGGGAGGATCAAATGGGTCTCCTAGACGATGTTGAACGTCTATTGCCAGGTACTGAATTGTTGGTTGTTAGTTCCAAGGCTGACGCACTAAAACCTCTTCCCGAGGATTGGGAACATGTCAAAGAGTCAGAAGAACGCTGGCGAGATAACGGTTCTCAAGGAGAACCGAAGTTACCGCTTCTTTATGATGATGAAGGGCGTCCAACAATGAGCGCTTTGGAGAATGTTGGGCTCGAAGCATTGCGCTTGGAAGTAGTTCGCAAGGTAAAAGAATCACAGGTAGTCGATCCACTTACTTTACCAGAAGGTTGGTATCGTTCACGGTGAAATTACATCAATCGAGCAAGGACTGGAAGAATGGTCAAAAAGGCGAATATACCGAAGAAGATCAACATCCAAATTCGCATACGCTCCTTGTTTTTCTCATCTTTTTCGTACTTCTTGATACAGTCTGCATCCTTACAGACGCGTTCTTCTGCTTTGGCTGAGATATCGATTCCACAAACTCTGCAATGTTTGTGTGAAGGCATATGAGCCAATGCTTTTGATCGCTTTGGCATGTTCTTGACTTTCTTCTTCACCGCTGCAGCATCGACCATAGAATCACTCCGGTTGAACCAATGTTCCTTCGAATGGGCGTCCTTCTAATGCATCTTCAATTCGACGGATGTCTCGCCCATCAAGAACACCAATTTTCAATCCACATTCGAGTGCCCAGTTGACTGCGATTGGGTCTACCGCTGCACTTTGTCCCGGACCTAGAGCTTCCTTACCAGTAATCTTCTGAAGTTCTGTAAGAGTGAGTGTTTCAATTGGTTCGGCATCATCGTTAGTTCGAGGATCGGCTGTATAAACATGAGATACGTTGGTTGCAATAATGACGTGAGCAGCACCAGCATCCCTTGCAAAAGCCACGCTAACCGCATCGGTGGTGTGTCCTGGTTTGGTTCCACCCATGACCACGATGTCAAAAGTTTCGAACAATTCAGCCGCCTCATCGGTTGTAGTTGGTACAACATTTGCAACATTACAACCAATTTCAGCGAGCATTGTTTGCAGAACAGTGGCATTTAATCGAGTTGCAGCAATACCGATTTCATCGAGTTTGAAGCGGTCTGAAATTAGATGTTCTGCTAATTGAATTCCTTCACGAGCAGGCTTACCTCCTCCAATTACAAGTCCAATTTTTCTTCCATTTCCTTCGAAATGAACAATCGTTTGACGAAGTTGTCCAAGCCATGTTTTGACATCATGGTCGCTGTAAAGAAGCGAACCTCCGAGTGCAATGATGGCGGGTGCGACCATAGAAACGCCTCGGCAAGGCGTTTCTTATGACTTGTCCTATCAAATCCAAGGCGAGGGTTGAAAACCCTTGGTTCGACCCCAAGGACAGGGGGTCTAGAAGTGTCCGATGATGGTGAACTCGCAGCACGTCGGCTTCGCCTCAAACTTGCGCTGGAAGACCTTCGTGAAATGAAAGGTTTCGGAACTGAACTTGTAACTATCATCATTCCTCCTGACAGACAGATCAGTGATGCTCGCTCTCTTCTTCAAAACGAACACGGACAAGCAGCCAATATCAAATCCAAATCGACTAGAAAAAATGTCCAAGGTGCTATTGAATCTGCTATCTCATCTTTATCCCGTTTCAAAACTCCAGGAGAAAGAGGCATTGCCTTGTTCACGGGTGCAATCATTGTCGGTAATAACAAAACACGTCAAACGACGGTTGTCATCGATGATCCTCCACAAGAATTACTCTCATTCCGTTATCGATGTGATTCAAACTTTGAATTAACTCAACTCGAGGATATGCTCGTCGATAATCGTTCATATGGGCTCTTTGTTATCGATCGCTCAGAGGCAGCATATGGTATCGCTTCAGGTAAGCGTATCCACGTTCAAGAACATCTAGTTTCCAACATTATGGGAAAGCACCGTCAAGGTGGTCAGTCTGCACAACGTTTCGAGCGATTGATCGAGGAAGCCGCTCACAACTTCTTCAAGAGAGCTACAGAACACGCTTGTTCCTACTGGTTGCCACACCTTGAGAACATTCAGGCCATCATTATCGGTGGTCCTGGAGCGACGAAAGATTACGTTGTACGTAACGAATACTTCCATCATGAAATCGCAAAGAAGATTGCTAAAACCCATTTCGATGTCGGCTATTCCAACGAATCTGGTGTTCGAGAACTCGTGGGTAATGCGGGTGCCTTGATGGGTGAGATCGAATTGGATGCTGAGCGACAAATCATGACTCGCTTCCTCTCTGAGTTGATCAAGCCACAACCGCGTGCAACATATGGTGAGATGATGCTTCGTCAAGCTCTTGAACAAGGGGCAGTCGATACACTCCTTATCTCCGAGAACATGAGGAAGAATTCGGTTGAGATTGAATGTGGAGCTTGTGGCCATGTCTGGACTGAATCTCTCTTGCGTACCGAGGAACTACCAAAGTGCCCTTCCTGTGAAGTAGGGAATAACTTACATAAGGAATTGTCCAACACTTCGTTGATCGATGTGCTCAGTGAAATGGCAGGTAAATCTAACAGTGAAATTGCCTTTATCTCAACCGATACCGAGGAAGGTTCCCAACTTGCGCATGGCTTTGGAGGCCTTGCAGCGATTCTTCGTTATCCAATGATGTGAGGTGATAAATTGAAATTACTTCAAGCAATGATTTCACCTCATCTTGAACGGATGCTTTCCGAAAAGGGTGTGGAAAAAGCGACTTGGGAGTCAATGCTGCAACCCAGTCGCGAATCAAGTCAAGGTGATCTGACTTTGCCTTGCTTTCCTTTCGCTTCAACGCTAAAGATGGCTCCACAAGCGATTGCTGATGAACTCGCAGAATCTTTTCCAATGGTAGATGCTCTACTAAGCGTCTCTTCAGTAAATGGATATCTCAATTTCAAAGCCAATCCCGAATGGTTGGCTGATGCCATCCTATCTGGAGAAGTCTATGTGGGTTCAGCCCTTGATAACTCAGGCAAGACCGGTGAGAAGGTCCTTCTCGAGCACACCTCAGCGAATCCAAATGGTCCATTCCATGTTGGTCGTGCACGTAATGCCATCCTTGGCGATACCCTGGTTCGTTTGCACCGACTTCACGGTGATGATGTCCGCGCTGAGTACTATGTTGATGATATGGGCAAACAAGTAGGAGTCCTAGCATGGGCGCTTGAAAACTTAAGCGAAGAGGATGTAAACCGACTTCTTGCTGAGCGTGAACCACCTTCAGAGCGTTGGCTCGACAAAGCGGATCATCAGCGTGTACGTTGGTATCAAGCTGCTCAAATCCTAAGAAAAGATGCTGAAGAAACTCGAAAAGCACAGATTGAGCGTGAAATTGGTGAACTTGTACACGCTAGTGAACACGGTGATGTTGACGTTCTAAACTCATTCGAATCAGCCTATACACCGGTTCTTGATGGAATGTTGACTACACTTTCTCGACTTGGAATCTCTTACGACACCTTCACGAAAGAATCCACCTTTGTCGTCGACGGAACGGTTGCACAACTGATGGAGAGATTGGACGCATTGGATATTGCAGGAACTGCTGACAACGGTGCAGGATTCCTTGATCTCGGTCAAAGAGGGCTAAAAGGAAAGACTGAATTCTTCTATAGAAGAGGAGATGGTTCCAGCCTTTATGCAACTAGAGACGTAGCTTATCACATGTGGAAATGGGGAGAATCCAATCGTCTTGTCAACGTGCTTGGAGAAGATCATAAATTGCAAGCAAAGCAAGTAGGATTGACCTTAGAAGAACTTGATCAACAACGACCAGAGGTCTTGTTTTACTCTTTCATCAAACTGCCTGAAGGAAAGATGAGTACTCGCCAAGGCAACGTCGTGTTCATGGATGACCTGTTGGAGGAGGCGCATGCACAAGCATCCGCAGTTGTTCGTGAATTGCGTCCAGAATATGATGGCGAAAAGGTGGCTGCAATTGCAGAGGCTGTTGGAACAGCAGCAGTTCGATTCAATATTATCAAGGTCAGTCCAGAGAAAGGATTCACATTCCGATGGGAAGAAGCATTGGCCTTTGAAGCAGGTTCTGCACCTTTCATCATGTACGCGCACACACGTGCTTGTTCAATCGCAAAGCGTGCTCATTCGCTTCCAACTTCAAGCATCGAGCGCCCCTCTGCGCAATCTATGCCCGAGGGTTTGGTCGAATTGCTTCGCTTGATGTGTACTCATAATGACGTACTCGAACGTTCAGTTCGAGAACAAAGAGCACATCTCTTCGCCTTACACATGCTCGAACTTGCGAACGCGTACAATGGATTCTATCGAGATTGTCCGGTTGTTCAAGACGGACAAGTCGATGGATTTGCCTTCGCAATCAGTGAGATGGCTCGTCAATTGATGCATTCGGGCTTGGAAGGATTAGGCATTAATCCAATCGAAGAGATGTGATCATTCGACTGATTGATTCATAGAATCGTACATCGCTTGTGTAACAGTATCTGGATGTTCATCAACTGAAGCGAGTACATCTGCTCCAATTGTTCGTAATTCATTGTAAGCATCTTCTATTTCTTTGACCTGTTTCAAGAAGCGAAGTGGTGGCCAACCACAATCGATGATTTCTGGATCAACGGTACTCTGTTCAATCCATGCAGAACATTGGGATCCATAGCATAAAGCGGAAAGGTGTTCAAGATCGACCCAAAAGGTTCGTCGTTGACAAACTGGACATATTTTCCCTTCAAGTTTGGTCAGTACTGTCATACCATCCTCGCCGACGACATCGATATCCCAAGCGACGATGGTTGCTTGTTCTAGATTCATTTGTTCGCTCTTACCAAGAAATGTCTTCATGACTTCCCAAGCGATTTGTTCAGTGCTGAAACAACCCATACCTATGACACCTCCATCCACCTCAAGGACGGATGGTACATACACTCGGCTCGGTGAATCCATGGTTCTTCTTGGAGGCTAAGGCCTTTGAATCCTCCCATTTGAGATAGCATAAATTAGCGATTCCAAGTGTACTCTATGTAAGGCAATCCACCAGGATGAGGTAATGGAGCCTCAGGCTTCTCGATTCGGACAAAGACTCGTTGTACGTTTTCCGATCGTTGAATATGCTCAGATATTTGCTGGGCCATGGATTCAAGCAATCGTATTGGTGATGAATCTAGTACTACGGAATCGATCGCTCTTTGCAGTTGTGCATAGTCTAGTGTTGTATCAAGTTCTCCATCTTCGATCGTACTCAAAAGATCAACACGGACCGATATATTGAACGGTTGAGACTTGAGATGCTCTTCATCAAAATAACCATGAATACCGTGAACGAGGTAATTATCCAAGCCAACGGAAATGGACATCCCGTTCACTCCTCATCGCGTTCATGAACCCAAATTAGATGATATCCAAATTGGGTCTTGATCGGTGTAGAAACCGTCTTCAAAGGAGTACTCCAAACCGCTTCTTCGAATTCTTGGACCATGTTGCCTTTTCGGAACCAGCCAAGATCTCCTCCTCGCTGAGAGGATGGACAGGTTGATTTCTTGCGAGCCAGCTTCTGAAAATCCTTGAGTTTTCCAATCTTTTCAGAAAGTTGCATTGCTTCTGATTTTGAAGCGACAAGAATGTGCGAGGCATGCGCGCTCGGTTTAACCATGACATTCCCACAAAGACTGCCTTCTTGAACTCAACGCTCAAGCAAAGACGGGCCAAGCAAGGTGTCGAATGTAGGTTCCATAGGCAATCACCGATACTCCAAGCGATTCTTCGTTGAATCGATCCATCGTATCAGCGTAGGTATGGTATTCCCAAGATCCAGACCCATAGCAGACCAGAGCATTGCCTGTAACTCCATCGGGGAGGTCATAGACGAACGGGCCATGATCTGAATTGTATGGCATGCCATCGGGTTCTCCCCGAGCACCCTGATACAATCCTGTTGAAACGGAATATTTCGGGAAGAGGTCAGGTCGCTCATCCTCCAAAACATCAAGAATGTCTTTCATCGCATCGATATCTTCTTTCGAATTTGAAAAGAAACGAAGACTGTTTCCCCGATTAGCCGTATCGATGTCCACATGGTTCATGTCGAGATTGATGTAAAGGCGAAGGTTTCGAGCAAGTTCATTGGCATTAGCACTGACGTATGCTTTACTGCCCCACAATCCTTCTTCTTCTCCTCCCCAAGTGCAGAACCGAAGTGTGTATTCAGGAGTTCCACTTTCGTTTGCAATCATTGCAATTTGGCGAGCCATTTCAAGAACGCTCGCCGTACCTGAAGTATCGTCAACTGCACCTTGTGCATGGTAGACTGTATCGTGATGGGCTCCGACGATGATGAGGTCCTCGCTCTTACCATAGAGTGTACCACATGGAACGCTAACCGCGATATCTCCTGCGTTGTCCACATCAGAAAACAATCGCAAAAAGGCACCTTGGGCTGCTAAGTCAAGCATCTGGTTTCCTGTATTGTTTGAAACTGCTATGAACGGAATGTTTTCTGGAATTGAACCACTGTTTGCCGCTTTCATATCATCTACTCGGATCGATTTGAAAATCGGAATACAATCGTCAGCAACAATCTGTCCGCAATTTGATTGATTGTTTATTCTTAGAATGGCAGCTAAACCAAATTCTGCAGCTTTGATGTATATGCCAGTGTTTCCATCAATGCTGTTCCCACCACGAACAATTCCAACCTTTCCTGAAGCTTCACTCCAGAGCGAGTCGACGGTACCATCATCGAGATCGATCAATTCCATTTCCTGACCAAATTGAATATCTGCGGAACCGGAGTATCCCTGCAAAACGAAATTGGTTCGATGTTCAAAGTTTGTAATTTGTGCACCGATGCCACTGTTGCAGGATGCACCAGTCACAGGCCCTCCAAAGAGTCCTCCAGCGGGTGGAATGCACATCGAAATTATCGGTGCACTATTGATGGCGAACATTGGAACTGGATAGGTATTCAATTGAGGTGAATAACCCATCTCTGTTAGATTGTCAAGAATCATTTGTGCACCAGCAGCCTCTTCTGGGCTTCCAGACATTCGACCTTCCCATTCAGGATGGCCAAGGTTGACAAGTTCCTGTGCATACCATCGTGTTTGGTTCGCATCAAATCCAATTGGTTCGTAAATGGGTTCATCTTCTCCGAAGCCTAGGATTGATGGGTTGAAGATAACAATCATGAGAAGCAATACCGCTGCTACAGATCCAACAGTTTGCGCTAAGTTGAATTGGCCAACAACGGTTCTAGTCCAAAACGATGTACTCAACTCAATGACTTTCTCTTCATTAGATACGCTGAGCCTCTCAATCAATTCGGCTTTCCTACCGGACTTGGGGAGCCCTTTCTCCTCAAGCATTGCTTTGAGTTGCTCCACAGTCATGGACTCAAGCGAAACTTCATCGTTCATGTCACTATCAAATGCTTTGCTCATTTGAACCCGTTGGCTCGATGCATCTCATTCATCGAGTTCTTCACCAGTCCAACGCTTTCCGATGTTGTGGTCAAGGCCAATCTGGTCGAGGATACGTGCAACTACGAAATCGACCATGTCATCGATCGATGTTGGATGATTGTAAAATCCAGGTGATGCAGGAATCACGACTGTACCCCAACCGGATAGTTTCGCCATATTTTCGAGATGAACCGTCGCATAGGGAGCCTCTCTTGGAACGATGATGAGAGTTCTTCGCTCTTTCATTGCAACTATTGCAGAGCGTGTAATTAGATTGTCACCGATACCTGCTGCGAGTTTTCCAAGTGTTGTTCCAGAACACGGGCAGATGACAACTGCATCGATAGGAGCTGATCCTGAAGCTGATTTTGCACCAATGTTGGCTTGTTCTTCGAGAATAGCCCCAGTTTCTTCAGCGACCTCCTCAGGTGTTGTATCGCATTCGTGTTTTAGTGTGATGCGGCCAGAGTCACTAACGACGAGCCGAATACCAACCCCTAGGTCCTTTAGTGCCCTAGCAAGACGTACACCATAGATTGCGCCACTTGCGCCCGAAATGCCGAGAACGACTTCGCCCATGATGTAAATTGGGTCCATCCTCATATATGCACTTGTTTGTTTCCTTTACAAATTTTTCAAATAGGATAGGAAAAAGGTAATTTCAATTAATTAAAATATATCCTCACTGAATCAACACCATGACACAGGTCAGTGATGATGGATTTTGGCAAAATATTGACGGTGAGTGGGTGCCCACACAAAAGCAACTCGATGCTGTTGAAAATGGATCTATACCGTACGAATCGAATGAGATGTTGGGTGTGAATTCAGAGTCAAATCCTTCAACAGATCACCTCTTTCAAATTCAACCAACTTTCGAGGTCAACAACTCTTCTGGAACCCAGGATTACATCGCATTCTTGGGTTATACATTGATTGCGTTCGGCATCCTCGATTTTGTTTTGGCTGTCTTTCTCGATACAAACATTACTTTCTTTCTTGGAATTCTGTCTTATTTCACATCGATTTTCTTTTGGTCCTTAGGGGGCTATTTAATCGCAAGCAAAGAGAGCATTCCTTGGTTTGATGTTGAAAAATTTTCAGAATCGAATCAAGCCAAAATGATTTATGCAGGAACGGTTGCTGGAGCACTGGTTCTACTATTATTGCTTGCAGGTTTAGCAGGTAACGATCTGGATGAGAATCTAATCGGCACTTGGACGAACCCAGCGGATGAACTTAATTTGGAAAGCAATGGGGATATGAGCGACTCATCGGGTTCATTCGAATCATGGTATATTGACGATGGAAATCTGGTTCTCGAGGAAGAAGAATACTACTACGTTTTCAAATATACTATTATTGATGATATTCTTTTCCTTGCACCGTATGACGTCGATGATAAGTTGCTTGAAGAGGAGTGTATCGCGTATGTCGAAGGATCTTCTGGGAAGACAAATTCAGTCTACTCCGATAAGTTAGAAGCCGCTGAAGATGACGGTAAATTTCCGACTTGGTGTCAACCAGAATAGGTGTCGTTTCTCACATCTCGCTGCAGAAATTCTTGAATTTTACTGATTAAGGCAAGTTCGATTTCTGTCTTACTCAACGAATGACCTAACTCCGCAAGAGATGTTGTAGTAGCTTCTGCAAGCCCACATCCAGCAAGATTTTCCACTCTACCTTGTGGAGTATCATAGTTAATCGTGAATCCATGTCTACTTACCCATCGTAAGAATGAGAGTCCAATGCTGCATATTTTCTTGTCATCGACCCAGACTCCTTGCATTCGTTCATCCCTGTATCCTTTGATTCCTAGTGTATCCAAAGCTGCAATAACCCATGATTCGATTTTTGAAATGATATCGGCAACCGATTTCTCATCGTCCTTATTCCAATGTATTATCGGATAAACTACCAATTGCCCAGGTCCATGCCAAGTAAGGCCACCTCCTCGATCCACTGGATGACTCCTATAATCGGAAGGTGGTGCAATTCCATCGTTTTGAGCACGAGGGCCAACGGTTACAATTTCTGGATGTTGCAAAAAGAGAATAGTATCCGGTATCTCATCGTCGATACGTTGTTTTTGTAATACTGACATCATTTCCTCGGCATCTGTATATTCTACAATACCAAGAATACGAACATCGACGGGTTGCATGTCCTTTCCTCAGTATTGTCCTGATGAGCCAAATCCGCCTTCGCCACGTTCAGTTGATTCTAAATCACTGAGGGTAACTTCCTCAATTTGTACTAAAGGGACAGGAGCGAACAACATTTGGGCAACACGTTCACCCTTTCCAACGGTAAATGAATCGCCTTTTCCTATCCACGTTGCTAATACTTTCAACTCTCCGCGATAATCAGAATCGATGGTTCCTACTCCATTGGGCAGAATCATGCCTTTCTTACCAAGTGATGATCGACAACGAATTTGCCCCTCCCATCCTTCAGGTATGGCGCAAGCAAGACCGGTAGGTATCATGACCGATGCGCCTTTGATTACGATTGTTTCTTCCAGTGCATACAAATCCCAGCCTGCAGCCTGTGCACTTCCTTGAGTTGGAAGTTGGGCATTATCGTCCAACTTGGCGAATTTGACGTTAATCTCGTTTCGCATGGTTTTGCCTCTCCTCGGTGGTTCAAGGAGTCTTTGATTAAGTTCCAGTGGAAATCAAGGTAAAATTCGGCTAGAAAATATCACTTTTTAATTCTCAAAAATAGGTACTTATACAAATCGGTTTAAAAATCGGGATTATTATCGCAGTCCCTCGCTTTCATCCCTCTGTAAAACAGGAGTTTATGTGCCTCAAGCATGGGCATATTTATGTGCCATCTCGGACGGAGGTTAAACTCCAGCGCGTTGGTGGAAGGTGACAATATGGTAATCGAGCAGAATCGTAAAGATGACGGAATTGAGATTGATTTGTCACATGAGCACATCGAGCCAATGCTTGAAGAGAACCTAGATAGATTCGTTCTGTTCCCGATTGAGCATGATGATGTATGGGCAATGTACAAACAACATGCTGCTTCCTTCTGGACTGCAGAAGAAATCGATCTTGCAGAGGATATGAAAGACTGGGAACAACTCAACAATGATGAGCAACATTTCCTCAAGCACGTTCTTGCTTTCTTTGCCGCAAGTGATGGTATTGTCAATGAAAACCTTGTTGTCAACTTCGCAAACGAAGTCTGTTGGGCAGAAGCTCGAGCATTCTATGGATTCCAAATTATGATGGAAAACATCCATGCAGAGACTTATTCACTCCTTATTGATACCTACATTAAGGATTCAAACGAAAAGAACCACTTGTTCAAGGCGCTTGAAACAGTACCATCTGTAAAGCGCAAGGGCGACTGGGCTCTTCGTTGGTTGTCTCGAAAGCGAGGTTCGTTTGCTGAGAGATTAGTTGCGTTTGCCGCTGTCGAAGGAATTTTCTTCTCAGGTTCGTTCTGTGCAATCTTCTGGCTCAAGAAGCGAGGATTGATGCCAGGGCTTACTTTCTCAAACGAGTTGATCAGCCGGGATGAAGGATTGCATTGTGACTTTGCTTGTTTGTTGCACAGTAAACTTGAGCGCCCCACTCCTGAGAACTACATTCATCGTATTATTGCTGAAGCGGTTGAAATTGAGATCGATTTTGTTACCAGTGCTCTTCCAGTCAATCTAATTGGAATGAATGAGGATTTGATGAAGCAATACATTCAATTTGTTGCAGACCGACTTTTGATTACTCTAGGGGCTTCAAAGTTATACGATGTCAGCAACCCATTCCCATGGATGGAGATGATCTCCATGCAGGGTAAGACCAACTTCTTTGAAAAGCGAGTTGGCGAGTACCAGAAGTCCGGTGTCATGGACGGAGCTTCCCTCGGAAGTGTCCAACAGCGGTTTTCTATGGACGAAGACTTTTGAACCGACCGCGAACAAAGAGAGATACGCACGAACCGAGACAAGCAGGAGATGAGGCAAAATGACCATGCAAGTAGTGAACAGAAATGGTGAAAGAGAGGATGTGCGATTTGATGCGATTTTGGATAAACTAAGACGTTTGGCCGAAGGACTAGATCCAAACTGGGTCGACCCTGCAAATCTAACCAAACTCACCATTGAAGGTCTCTATGATGGTGTAACAACCCGAGAACTTGATCAGCTCGCTGCAGAAACCGCTGCCTCATTGGTTTCACATCACCCTGATTACAGCATACTAGCCGCTCGAATTTGTATCGACGATCTTCACCGTTCAACCAAGGATGTCTTTACCGATGTAATTACCGATTTGCGAGAGTATATCGATCCGGAATCAAAGAAGCATGCTCCGCTTATTTCTGAAGAAGTCTATGATATCATTATGGAAAATGCTGAGGTTTTGAACAATCATATCGATTATAGTCGTGATTTTAATTACGATTATTTCGGATTCAAGACACTTGAACGTTCATATCTACTCCGTCTTGATGGCGAAGTTGCAGAACGCCCACAACACATGCTCATGCGTGTTGCAGTCGGTATCCACCACGGTAATATCGAAAAGGCGCTTCAAACCTATGACTTGATGTCAAACGGTTACTTTACTCACGCCACTCCTACACTGTTTAACTCCGGTACACCAATGCCACAAATGTCCTCATGTTTCCTGCTGACGATGCAAGACGATTCACTTCATGGCATCTATGATACGCTCAAGCAATGTGCATTAATCTCCAAGTCAGCTGGTGGAATTGGCCTGTCAATTCATCACATCCGCGCAAAAGGATCATACATCAAGGGGACCAACGGAACCTCTAATGGAATCGTTCCAATGCTTCGTGTCTTTAACGATACAGCTCGCTATGTTGACCAAGGTGGCGGTAAGAGAAAGGGTTCAATCGCTATTTACCTCGAACCATGGCATCCTGACCTTATTGAGTTCCTCGACCTAAGAAAGAACCACGGTAAGGAAGAAATGCGGGCTCGTGATTTGTTCTATGCTCTTTGGACACCTGATTTGTTCATGCAACGTGTTGAAGCCAATGGGGATTGGTCCTTCTTCTGTCCAAACGAATGTCCAGGTTTGCAAGATGCTTATGGTGATGAATTCAAGGAACTTTATTGCTCCTATGAAGCACAAGGTTTGGCTCGAAAGACCGTTCCTGCACGTGAAGTTTGGGACAAGGTCGTAGAGTCTCAAATCGAAACAGGTACTCCATACATGCTATACAAGGATGCAGCAAACCTCAAGTCCAACCAGAAGAACTTGGGAACCATTCGTTCATCCAACCTCTGTACTGAGATTATGGAATACACATCCGCTGACGAAGTTGCTGTCTGTAACCTAGCCTCGATCGCCCTACCAAAGTACGTCGAGAACGGTTCATTCAACCATGACCTTCTCTTTGATGTCACCTACCATGCAACAGGTAATCTCAACCGAGTAATCGATGTCAACTATTACCCAGTTGAAGAAGCACGTAACTCCAACATGCGTCATCGTCCGATCGGTCTTGGTGTGCAAGGACTTGCTGATACCTTTGCTATGCTCGGAATGGCGTTCGAAAGCCCAGAAGCACGTGCACTCAACAAGGAGATATTCGAAACGATTTACTTCGCTGCTTGTACTGCTTCTAAGGATGCTGCTATCGTTGATGGTTCTTACTCCACATTCGAAGGATCACCTGCCTCCCAGGGAATCTTGCAATTCGACCTATGGGGTATGAACGAGCATTCCGGTCG
>DAKS01000020.1 GCA_002499195.1 Euryarchaeota archaeon UBA443 | reverse complement strand
TCGTGAACTCCTGCACACTCGTCGGAAACATAGAGTCCAACTTGGTTGTTCAGTCCAGGGAACGAGCTATGATGGAAATCGATTCTGGTCATCCAACCGTTGTGTGTACTGAGTGTTGAAGCACCTTCACCAAACATCAATTGGGTTACTTCGTTCCAAATATATGCTTCAGTGACTTGAATCAGTGCGAGCGTATCCGATGGTTGAGTAATGAACCAGTACAATGCTTCTACTGCGAGAAGTGCTAGGGGTATTTTCCCATAGCGAAGACCAAGTTGGGCAACTTCGCCCCAACTCATATCGTCGCTCGCCTTTGACGAAGCCGACTCACCCATGGAGCAGTGCTTGTGCTTGCTCCTCTTCAACGTGTTGCGTCAATCGAACCTTAGGAGTGGATGTGTTCAAAAAGCAGGGCTTTGACAACTCAACATGGACGAGGGTAAGGCTGCGACACATCTCCTAGATGTTCTCGGTTTCTTTTGTCCAATCCCTGTTGCTGAGGCCAAGCAAGCATTGTTGGGAATGGAAATAGGTTCTGTCCTTAAAGTGCTGGCTAGCGATCCAGAAACACTTCATGACATTCCATTGATGCTGGGCCGAACACCTCATGAACTTCTTGTCGTAGAGTCAAACGAAGGCGAGTATTCCTTTCTCATCGAGGTGAAAGAACATGAGTGATGATGTTCCAAGTATAGCAAAACTTCCCACCTTGTGGGGGCAGTTCGATATTCACGTATATCATGAAGAAGAAACGGGCCTAGACCACGTAGCTTTGATGCTTGGATCAATGGCTGGACCTGATCCCGTCTTGCTTCGAGTACACTCAGAATGCTTGACAGGTGATGCCTTTTCATCACTACGTTGTGATTGTGGGCCGCAACTTGATGCAGCTATGAAAGCGATTGTTGACAATGGATGGGGATGTTTACTTTACCTTCGTCAGGAAGGTCGAGGGATAGGTCTTCATGCAAAGATCCAAGCCTATCATCTCCAAGATAAGGGTGCAGATACCCTCGATGCGAACTTAATTCTCGGCCATCCTGCTGATGGACGTGATTATCAAATCGCGGCAACTATGTTACGCGACCTTGAAATTGAAGACGTAGCTTTGTTGACCAACAATCCAGATAAAGTCAAACAACTAGAGCAACACGGTATTGTCGTTTCAAAGACGGTTCCATTGGTTGCAGGGGTTGGTGAAGACAATTTGCAATACTTACAAACTAAGGTTGAACGAATGGGACATACCATCGATTCAACCGATTTGGAATGAATGGGGCCGTGGCCGGGAATTGAACCCGGGCTGGCAGAACCACAATCTGCCGTGCTAACCCCTACACCACCACAGCCATGGGGAGTTGTCCGTCATGTGCGTGGTATTTCAACAATACGACGTCATATCAAGAAACCCGTTGTTTGAAATGCTACCACCTAATCCTATGGGTATGCGACGAAAGTGGAATGCTGTCTTCTTATTTCTTGTATTGAGTTTTGCACTCTGTTCACCATTGCTCTCATCAGCATCAGCACGTTCGGTTCATGAGACTTCAAGCTATGATTTGTTTCCCCAGGGAGATTTGACAGATTCTTCGCAATGGACGGTCGGTGCAACAACCTCTTTCACATCTCAACCAGCGACCTATACTGACTCTATGGTGGCTGATCAAAGAATAACTATGGTTCATCAACGGCCACACAATACGGACACATTATCGTATTGGGGTTTGAACAGTCCATCTGAGTCAGACAATGTCATCGGCGCTCCAGATGGTCTGTTTATGTGGTCGACTGGGCCAGTAATGAGTGTCCAAGATTTTGACGTTACATCTTCTAATCAGTACGTTATTACCGGTGTTAGTGTGGTTCTAGCGTTCAAAATCACGGATGCATTGAACATTGATTCGGTTAGACTTTCCATGGATTGGTCCAACGGTACAGAAATTCTTCGGACATGGTCAAACACTGGAGCAGCCATTGATTACATCAATGGAACACACTACAGTTATGATATTTCATCCGTCGACTCATGGACATGGGCTATGCTCTCAAATGCGAAGTTTACGATGGATTATGTATCGGTTGGACAGACCGATGACGCTAGACTTGAATTGGATGCTATCGGAATTGAAGTGACTATGGAAACTCCGTGGTATGGAGGCGAAGTAGCCCAAGCAACTTCAACGGCAACAGGCCATGACCTTCCAGCAATCGACTTGGATTTGAGTTTTGGAGATTATAATGGGATTTCATTATCAATTTGCGGCTTGGAATCGAGCGATGGGCAAACGATTGGAAGTTGGACTAGTGAACCCATCGATGTTCCAGCAGAACAATCCTTTGGACGAATTCACTATGTTGTCAATGAATCGGGGACTGAAGAAAATGTCAGCGTTCAATATGCAACATCGAGTGATGGAATCGCATTCAGTAGTTTTGCCATGTATGATGGCGATGTTCTGCCCGATGTTGATTATGTCAAGGTCAGAGTTTCGACCGATGTTGCTTGTATAGTATCCGTTCATATCGACATCAACGATCCAACACTAACCATAGCTGGTCGAATATATGGTGATGCTTCAGGAATCAATGCTACACTCTCCCGTTGGACAATAACCGTCAACGATATCACCGTGGCAAACCTCCCCGTTGCTTTAGGACAGTTTTCTCATCAAATTCCAATCGGTCATTCATTGCTTGCAGAAAACACGGATGTTGAGGTTACAATCAAGACATGGTTTACCTGGGATTCCGATGGAAGTGCAAGTACAACTGCAATGGAAGTAAATTCTATAGATATAAGCGGTGGATACGATATTTTCTATGATGAAGATCCTTTTTGTCAGTTGGTTGGTGATCAATACCTGACCGAAGATGGAGGAGGATTGTTTGTACCACTTCTAACTCGCTGTACTGACGATAGAGGACTTCCTGAAGATCTTGTAGTGAGTTTTGTTAATTCAGAACCAGATATTGTTGATGTTTCGCTCGATCAAGGAGAAGTTAGGATATCTCTTCAATCCGAACAATCGGGTGCTTCTCAGATTAGCATGACAGTATCTGATGCTGCTGGAAATTCACATACAGAGGTATTCAACGTCTTTGTTGAATCAGTTGACGACCAGCCGGTATTGAATGAGTTCCCGGCAGTGGTACAAGTCGAACATGCGCTTGAAACGACGATTCCATTCGCATGGTCTGATGTGGATAGTGCTGCATCAACAATGACAATGAACACGAATCGTTCTTGGGTTGAGGTTGATTTAGATGCGGAAACATTGACGCTTACAGCACCTACTCCTGGATACACATCGGTCTTGCTGACACTTTGTGATTCAACTTCTTGCAGTGAACGTATTCTTGATCTCCATGTTGTCTCATTGCCCGATTTGGAAGTTACAGATCTTGTTGTAGGTGATGATTCAAGCGGAATCGTTGTTGAAAGCGAATCAGCAGAAAATGGACAATTCCTAAAGGCTCGTGTTTACGTTGCAAACTACGGTTATGCAAACGCAGAGATGGTTACCATTCGTTGCATAATTAATGGACAAACTGCTGATATTGCTACCATCACGACCCTTGGTCCTGGCGAGATTGCGGTTGCAGAATGCTCCTTCCAAACGCCAATCGGTGGTGATTTCTTGTTGATTAATGCGATTGTTGATGGTGGCCAAGTAATTGATGAGCGCAATGAATCGAATAATGAAATGGAGAAAACCTTGACGTTGGTACAACCAGAGAATACTGATCAAGAGGATGTCGCTTCAGGTGTATCTACAACCACCATCTACGTTGGAAGTTTAATCACTCTCATAGTAATAATTGCAGGTTTCAGATTCCTTGCTCCAGCCAAGATAAGAAAATACGATGGTAAGGACTACTATGGTGTTCCTAATTCTCCTGGCTTTGATGAACAAGGAAAAGTGATTCGAAAGGTAGAATGAATCTTATTCGAAGGTGGAAGTTTGGACCGTCCAGTTCTATACAGTTTCAGGCGTTGTCCCTATGCTATGCGAGCAAGGATGTCCTTACTAGTATCTGGAATTCAAGTTGAACTACGTGAAGTTGTTTTACGTGACCGTCCAGAACATATGATGGAGATTTCTCCAAA
>DAKS01000035.1:48778-53179 GCA_002499195.1 Euryarchaeota archaeon UBA443 | reverse complement strand
ATGAAATCGAAGGGGCCTGCGGGCGATGAACGCAACGTCGGCGTCCAACACGCTTTCTGGGTTCCTGAATGGGGTATGAAGGAAGACTTCGTTCCTGGACTTGAAGCTGGAACAACACTCTACTTCATGCCTGACGATGCAGGCACATTCCCAATCCGCTGTGCTGAGTACTGTGGAATGCAACATTCCGTCATGACAGGTCAGGTCATGGTTGTCCAACGAGAAACAGGATCCTCCTGTGATTCCATAGACAGTGACGTGAAAAAGAGCAATTCAGCCTCTCCCGACCCTTATGGCGGAGGTGACATGTGATGCGACGACGATTTGTCGGCGTCCTTTCACTTCTCCTCATTGCACTGATGCTCGTACCGCAATTTAGCGCCTTTCCAGGTGGCGTAGGTTCCGCTGGAGATGCGGGTTGTTCCTGCCACATAGGTGGCGACGATGGGTCAACAACCATCCTCGTAGAGGGGCTTCCTGAAACCTTCAATGCAAGTGAGTCGTATGCATTCTCTGTCACGCTTGTCAACGATAAACCACGCTATGGCAACATGGATCCTGCGCAGGGCTGGAGCGGTGTACAAGGAGGATTTCGAATTCTTGTTGATGGAGGAGGAAGTGTTACCACCATCGATCCGGCGTACAGTCAACCTGCTGACGGTGGCATCACACACACAGAAGACGGAAACAAATTCCGTTCTTGGGACTTTGAATTTGTAGCACCTGCCAGCGATACTGCAACCGTTGAAATCACCATTCTCGGAAACGCCGTGAGCGGCGGCGCAATTTCCGGTGGCGCAACAGGCGAGGGTGATGGAACCAAGGACGATTGGTGGAACATCAAGAACGTCGTCGTTCCAGGACTCAATGCGGAGGCAAAAGGTCCAACTGCACCGCCATTGGTCATTCTCTTGACCGCCATTGGATTGTCCGTCTCCACCATCCTCCTTGGAGTCATGTGGGTCTTCTATCGACGAAGTCCTGAGACGTTTAGCGTCGGAAATTTCTGGAGCTACCTCAAACCGTGGCTAACCACAACCGATCACAAAGAAGTCGGTATTCTGTACTTCCTCTTCGGTTTCTTCTTCTTCCTCGTCGGCGGAGTCCTTGCGCTTCTCTTCCGTATCCAACTAGCACTTCCTGAGAACGATTTCTTGACCCAACAAGAGTACAACTCTTTCTTTACATTGCACGGAACTACCATGATTTTCCTTGGCGCTATGCCAATGATCGCTGGTTTCCTCAACTACGTTCTACCATTGCAAATCGGTGCCAAGGATTTGGCCTTCCCTCGAATTAACGCAATGGGGCTTTGGCTTCTTGTCTTCTCTGCTCCACTCATCTTTGCGGGCGTTTGGTCTGGCGAAGGAGCAGACATTACATGGGTTATGTATCCTCCATATTCTTCATTGAACAATGCAGGTGATTACGGTGCAAATGCAGGAACGACTGCGTTCATTGCTGGGATGATGATGCTGGGTGCATCATCGACACTCGGCGGTATCAACTTCATCACTACCGTGTTCACCATGCGTGCGCCCGGTGTTACTTGGATGAAGATGCCACTATTCACTTGGTCCGCTTTCGTGAGCGTCTTCATGTTGTTCATGTCCTTACCGGCATTGATCATCGGTGTTGCCTTCCTGATGTTTGATCATACGATAGGTTCGACGTTCTTTACGGGCGGGGGAGATCCGTTGCTGTTCCAGCACCTGTTCTGGTTCTTCGGCCATCCTGAAGTGTACGTGGTTATCATTCCTGCATTCGGTATCGTTTCTGAAGTTCTTGCAACAAGTGCTCGGCGTTCAATCTTCGGTTACAAGTCGATGGTTTTCGCCATGGCTGGAATCGGTATTGTCGGTTTCATCGTTTGGGGACACCACATGCTCACATCCGGTATGGATCCGTTCTGGCGTGCTGCGTTCATGATTACCACCATGGCGGTTGCGATTCCAACCGGTGCGAAGATCTTCAACTGGTTGATGACGATATGGGGCGGTTCTTTGGTTATGAAGACGCATACGCTCTGGGCCCTTGGATTCCTCATAACATTCACGCTCGGCGGTATTTCTGGAATGTTCTTCCCGGTTGCTGGTCTTGACACACACTTCCACGATTCATACTTCGTCGTTGCTCACTTCCACTACGTATTCATCGGCGGTACTGTGTTCGCACTGTTCGCTGGCATCTACTACTGGTACCCTAAGGCAACTGGAAGAAAGCTCAACGAGACGCTCGGCCTTTGGCACTTTTTGATTGGATTCGCTTCCTATAACGCGGCCTTCTGGCCAATGCACGCACTTGGTATCCAAGGAATGCCTCGCCGAACCCACTCCTATACCGTTGAGAGCGGTTTTGCGGAGTACAACATGGCGATTTCCATCTTCGGCTTCATCTTCGGATTGAGCCAACTCCTACTCGTTTGGAACATCATTTACTCTGGAAGGAATGGCGAAAAGGCTGGAAAGGACCCATGGGGCGGTTGGTCGCTCGAATGGTCTACCACTTCACCACCACCTACACCTTCCTTCCACGTCATCCCAACACAACGTGACATGAACGAAATCTATGGCCACCACGCTGATGATTCCATGAAAGAAAAATTATGGAAAGGCAAGAAGAAAGGTGATGGTGCCAAGAAATCCACCGTGGTGAGTGCTGCTGTACTCACTGCAACAGGGGAGGAGATCTGATGGGTGGCGGAGGAAGTAGTGACGTGAAGAACGCAGTATGGATGCGTGCCTTAGTGATGGCCGGTATGATTCTCGGTCTTTCAATCACTGCTTACGTAGGTCTTGGCGTGATTGCTGCGGATATGAAGCATCATACCTGGGAAGACGAAAAAGCAGATTATGAAGTGGCCAAGGAGGTATATGACGATGCTGTCAGTAGCAATACAATCGATAGCGATCACAAGAATACAACAGAGTTCATCGATTATGCAAATGCCTACAATGACAAAACAGCCGCTCATCTGTCATACTTGACTTATCGCGTAGCTGGCTTGGCTATTCTCTTTGTCGGAATCATCTTTGCAGCATTCCTTACCATCAGTGGAATCTTGAATTCATCCCAAGCCGATGAACATCACGATGAACATCACGGTCATGATGAACACGAACATCATGGTTCAGCATCACCGATCATATTCTCGTTTGGATGTCTACTCTTCCTGCTCGGATTCCCAGAATTTGCAGATGGTCTTCATGGACTCATGATGGGAAGTAGTAAGGGAACGATTGGTGATTTGTCTGTTTCAATGATTGGATTGACCATCGTCACCGTCGGCGTAGCCAACTGGTGGCGAGAAGATCTCCCATTCAATGGCTATGGTGAACAACTCGCTACGTCCGATCCGTTTACAGGACAGCATATCCGCAAGGCGGGCATCTGGGTCTTCCTGATGTCTGAAGTCATGGTCTTCGCGACCTTCTTCTCATCCTACCTTCGAATGCGTACAGAGTGGTGCACAAAGTGGGCGGAAGATGCTGGTAGATGTACGCTTGAAAATGGAGAAACTGTGGTCATGACCGCTTCGGATTATCTCCGACCTGGAGGGGCCAAACTGGATAAGTTTGGGGAATCTGTTGGTGATTTCTGGACTATGCTTCCCGGAGCGGTCAACACCTTTGCGCTCATCATCTCATCCTACACCATCGTCTTAGCACTGAAGATTGCTAAGTCACACGATTACAAGGCGCCAAGTGGTTTCATGGGTAAACTCATGCCAACAAAGAAGGCTGCAATACGCAACTACCTTATCATCACACTCGCTTTGGGTACGATGTTTATCGTTCTCAAGTTGGTTGAGTGGAGCCATCTCATTGCAGAAGGTTTCACTATCGGAACAGAACAAGGTTCAATCTTCTATGTGGCAACTGGTGCGCACGGTGTCCACGTCTTCGCTGGATTGTTGATTATGCTGTACATGATCTTCAAGGCTGACACGATTGAGTGGGACGAAGAGAACGCACAGGGTATCGAGTACTTCGGCCTCTACTGGCACTTTGTCGATTTGGCTTGGGTGGTTATCTTCCCAGCATTCTATCTGTATTGAGGTGAAAAAATGGGTGAACACAAATTAATCATGGGCAAGGACATTTACTTCTGGAACTTCATCGTATTGATGATTTTTACATTGTTTGAAGTTGGGGCAGTCTTCTTTGATGAAGTCCCTGGAACCGACATCGCTATTTCACTTACAGCGGTATGGGCCATTCTCATCGTTGTTGGTATCGTGAAAGGATTCGGAATTGCTGCATTCTTCATGCACCTTTGGGATGATCCTCGAATCTACCTCCGTGTCGCACTATTCCCAACAGTCTTCGTTTTGCTGATGCTCTGGGGAATTGGTCTATCCAACCCAGAGGGCGTTACTGGACTTCCAGGATGGTGTACACC
>DAKS01000035.1:0-48384 GCA_002499195.1 Euryarchaeota archaeon UBA443 | reverse complement strand
CTATTTACTGTTGGATTGCTCCTATCCGTTGTTCTCGCTGGAGCACCTGTCTCTGCCTACCATGGAATTCAATTGAGTAGTGCCAGTGTCGGGAATTTTACGCTCGTAGACCAGAACAATTCTGAATACAAATTATCGGATGCAACCGAAGAAATCGTTGTCATTTCCTTCTTTTTCACTCGATGCCCTGACGTATGTCCTGTGATTACACAGAACTTGAAATTGGTTCATAATACGCTTCCAGCAGAACTTGAAGACAAGGTTGGCTTTGTTTCAGTCACTCTTGATCCGAAATACGACACACCTGAAGTCCTCATCGATTACATGGAGTTGCATGGAGTCGACTGGCCTCATCTTACAGGACCGACAGAGGATGTCAAGGAAGTGAGGGAGCGCTTTGCAATTAATACAACAGAATATGTCATCGATCCACACGATGATAACATCAGCGATATGGAAGGACAAGTTCACGATTCAAGCATCGTCTACGTTCGTCCTGATGGAACTGCAGAGGAATTGATGTTTCTTCCAACAGGGATGACCCTGACTTCAGCCGCCGCTGCTGAAGCAGGTTGGACGGTCAATGCATCTCAAGGACAATACGGAATTACGATCGACGGAATTAATGGCTATGATGCTCCAGAAAATAATAGTTGGCGGTGGAGTCTAAAACTGTTTGATGAATCCGATCAACGATGGATCGATGCTCCAACAAATATCGACTCTGTTAATGCATTGGAAGAAACACACCTTGCTTGGTATGCTACGGGTGCGAACCTCGACCTCCTTGAGGCTCCGAGTGGTGATACGCCGAGCGTACAGATAGTGTTTCCAGATAACACAACATCCTCAACCAATGTTTCTTCATTCACTGGCTATCATCTTACACAAGGTGCCTTTGATGGAGCAGAGATTGATGTCGATATTGAAGACAGTCAGTTTGGTCACTTTTTGAACAGTATCGATGGTGTCTCAGCTCCAAGCGATTGGAGTTGGTACTGGCAACTTCACACGTGGAATGAAACATCCAGTGTTTGGGAAGATTCCGATATCGGTATGGATTTGATTAACGAGCCCATGACCCTGGCATGGGCTTCCAATAACACAAGCCATGATGCGATTCCTGAGCCTGGATTTGCTGTCGTTGAAGATAGTGAATGTAATGGGCATGGATGGATCATGGGCTCGGGAAGCAGCGCGCACTGTATGTGCGATTCAGGCTATGAGTGGGCCGAAGATGACATATTGACATGTATTCCTGTTCAATCCGAACCCGAATATACCGTAGGACATTTCGCTTATACCTACATTCTTGATGAAGATAAAAAACCACGAGTACGCTATGTTGATGACTCTTGGTTAGCATCTGATTTTGTTGAAGATATTGTTGAACTTGCTGAACGTGAAAAGATAATTGGAAATGATTCTGAGGGCGTTCCTTCTGTTGGCCTATTGGTCTCGATTGCTGTTGTCTCAATGGCAGCAATATCCCTACGCTCAAAATCTGAGTAATAGAGGGAAAAGGGTTTGATAGAGGTTGTTCTGGCGAAACCACTGCGGAGGTCGCATAGCCAGGTATTGCGCCGGATTTGAAATCCGGTGTCTTATGACTCGGGGGTTCAAATCCCTCTCTCCGCGCCATCAATTTGAAGAGAAGCATTCACAAACTCTAGGACCTCTCCATATCATATGGGCCGAGTGTTGCTAGGCATTCTTCTCGCATCGGTATTCTTGCTTGCTGGATGCCTTGCTCCTGTTTCGCCCGACTGGGGTAACGATCTTTCCATAGAACGCAGTGATGATGGCACATTCACCTTCACCTCAACAATGTCTGGTGAAACCGTCAATTCCGTCGAATACACCGAGCGCGGTTGTGAGGATGGTGCCTTTGGATCAGATAAAGAAGGTGAAGTGAAATTTGAAGGCTACATGAGTGCAAGTGAAATTTACGATTCGCATAACCCTGATTTGTCCAACAATATTGCCTTTGCAACCTCTGCAGCTGTCGCTATTAACTCGATGTCCTTTGAAGATGCAAAGAACGTCCGCTCTGGGGAAGGTGAACGTGTTGAAGTCAAGGATTGGAGTGACCCTGTTGCACCAGATACTGGCGCAGGCACAGCAGACTTGGATAAAATCGACCCAGACTCTGAAACCAAGTGGTTCGTGCTTGGACTAATCCCTGCGAGCGAGAACATCAATGATGGTATTGCTGCACTTGGAAAATACCACCAACCCATACGCATAACAGGATATCTCGTCCAAGAAAATAGTAACTCTGGTTCACCGATTGGTGGCATGTGGTCAGGCTCGAACGATCTTGAGGCTTCATCCGATTGTGTCGCCAAAACAGGGAATCAAAACATAGCTCAGATTTACGTTCTAGTGACCAAGATCGAGCTTGCAGATAGCGTTGTCAGTCTCGATGGTGAGCACGATGATGAGTATACCTTCGGCGATGTCTCCATGCTAGGTCGAACTGGATTCATTCTCTTCCTTCTCATTGTTGGCGCAGGTGGTGCTGTTGGCGCCTACATGTATTCATCACTCCGACTTACCATGAGCGCCCGTAGCATCGCACTTACACTCCTTGGCAAGGAAGGCGTTGAGAAGGCTGCACAAGTTCGACAGAGAGTCAAAGATGCGGAAGAATCGGGGATGAAAACGCCGGATCAACGTCGTGCAGAACAACGTAAGCAAGCCAAACCTACTGCTGCAGCAAAGCCAAAAAAATCAAACAAAGACGAAGACGATGGGTTTGGATCCTTTTCAATTGATAGTGCACTCAGCGGTGGTAGCGATTCCGGTTCACGCTCTGAATTCGGCTCAGGTAGTTCTGTTGTTGCATCAGATGATGCAAAGAGGGTCGAAAGAGAAGTTGAGGAAAGCGAACCGTTCGTTCCTCCGACCTCGACCTTTGGCGGAGGTGCTCCAGTCTCAACTTCTTCATCCTCAACACCTACCCCTGTTTCCTCCTCCACTACTGCAAAGAAGAAGCCGAAGGTTCGCCGACGAAAGGCTGTACGTAAGCAAGCTGAGCCAGAACCTGAAACGGAGCCAGAACCGCAGAATGATGAAAAGACATTCTGGCAAGAGGAAGAAGACGACTTCTCAGATTTCAACATCTAAGACCAAGATACGTCCTTAGCGCCTCTGAAAATGATTTGGTTTTGATGCCATTCAAGTGTTGCCGGAAGTTGTAGCAGTGGCTCACCATCCGCTTGAATGAATGTTGGATTACCAACAGGAACATCCGATGGTTCACCTTTTTGATTCACGGGTCGAAGTGTGACGCGGTTAACATCGATCTGTTCAATACCCCATTTTCCAACGTGTTTTCCTTTCTTAACCGGACCCATCAATGAGAGCATTTGTAATCGACTTAATCGATATGCTAGGACAATCGAACCATCCTTTCGAGTAGGATACATATTGGGAACGACACGGTAGCCTCCACCAAAGGTTTCACCAGTTGTTACGGTCATCATCGTCAAATCATGAATAGAAGGTTCACCATCATCCAACGTCACCTCAACCTTTCTTCGCGGCCAAAACGGAATGGTCGTTACTCCGAGATATGTATACTTCTTTGGACCTTTAATCCACTTGGCTCTCCGCAACTTCGCCCGGCTGATGGCTGATGTAATTCCAGCATCTGACTCGAGGAATACCCATCTAACGGTCCGTCCCTCAATTTGTACTTCACCATCCCAATGGTTCGATGGTGGTGATGGATAACCGTCCAATGTTGGAGCAGCAACACCTTCCAGTCGCCAAGCTCCACAACTCCGATCGATACCATTCATGAGAATATCAATCGCATCATTGAGATTATTTCGAGGAATACCATGCGTAATACAACAATCGTTTCCAGATCCAAATGGAATCTGCCCAAGCGGAATCTTCGAACCGCGGAGTGCTGAAGCCACTTCGTGAACGATTCCATCGCCTCCTACTGCAACAACAAGAGGTGATTCATCACCATTCGATTCAATCTCAGTCCGGATTTGATGAGTAAGTTCTGCACCATGGCCAATACGTTCAGTCATGTGTTCAATAACGTCAAATCCCTTCTCAGTCAATCGCTTTTTGATACCTGGCCAAGCCTTACCACAACGGAAGTCCCGACTTGCTGGATTGATGATAAAATGTGCCTTGACCATACGGTTTGCTGAATCTTGCACGGTTTCAATGTATCCATGGATGAACGAACAGGCTCATCAACTCGATACCTTTCGGCATCGATGAGGACCATCCATGTGGACCAAACAAGACGAGGCGTTCATGCAACGTGCACTTGATGTTGCAGAACGAGGAAGGGGGCGTGTTGCACCCAATCCTTTGGTCGGTTGCGTTCTTGTAAAAGAAGGGGAAATCATTGCGGAAGGTTGGCACGACCATCTCGGCGGACTTCATGCAGAACAGATGGCAATTCACGATGCTGAAGCAAAGGGGAAGTCGCCGAATGGTGCAACTGCCTATGTAACCCTTGAACCATGCAATCACTATGGTCGTACACCACCATGTACCGAAGCATTACTTTGGTCCGGCGTCAAACACGTGATTGTTGCTCATGCGGATCCAAATCCAACCGTTCGTGGGAAAGGATTCCAAGTGTTACGAGATGCTGGAATCTCTGTGGAATCCGGACTTCTCGAACAACAAGCTGCTGAACAAATGAAACCGTTCCTCCACTGGTGTGAGCATCGACGTCCACTTGTTACAGTCAAACTTGCCGTTGATGCTAATGGTTCGGTTGATGACCGTTCCGAAGATGCGCAACGGTTCACAAGTGAAGCGTGTCTCGATGAAGTTCACCTCCTGCGTATGGATTGTGATGCAATCCTTGTCGGAGCAGAAACGGTCGAGCGCGACAATCCATCCCTCACCGTTCGACGAATCGAGACTGAACGCCAACCACTTCGTGTGATTCTCGATCCACAGGAACGTACCAATCCGAACGCTATCGTCTACACCGATGGTCATGAAACAATACAAATCGGAGCCGATTACAACGGTTTGCTCCCTCTTCTCAACCGCCTAGGAGACATGGAAAAGCAACGACTTCTCATCGAAGGAGGCCCAACAACGATCCATTCGTTCCTTAAGGAAGGATTGGTGGATGAGTTCTATCTCGTTCAAAGCACCATTGTCCATCAACAACCAGTTCCATCAAACATTGATAAAGAGATACTCGAGCAATCTGGTTTAACACTCGATCATACTGAAACGTGGGGTAAAGAATCTGTTCAAATTTGGAAACAGGCACATAGTCACTGATTGGGATTTGAGCCGATTTGTTTATTTCCATCAAAAAAATAACTTGTTATGGCCAAGAACCCGATACTTGCACTTTTGATTCTTGTATTAGCAAAGGGCCCCCACTGCTTACCCTTCCAAGCAGACGGTACCGTTTGCTCACCCATTGGTTCATGCATCCTCACTGATTCCACCGATTCATGAGCCAAAAATATCGACGGCCTGCTTTTGGTCGTGATAGTGTATGGTTGGCTTCTGCTGATGTGATTGCAGTTCTATTGGCGTTTGTAGGTCAGTTGATTCTTGCCCGGGCATTGATCTCCGAATCTTATGGATTGTTCGTTATCGCTATCGATTTGTTTGCAACGCTGTTCCTACTTCTTGACTTGGGATTACCAACGCTGCTTGCACGTGATGGTCCGAGAAATCCTTCAGCGATCTGGTCAGGAATGCTTCGAATATATCGATTGCAAGGATTCGCTGTGATTCTTTTTGCTCCGATTGTAGTTACAATCGTATTGTTACAAAGCGTACACGATGGATTGATGTTGCTCGGTGCAGGTGTTGCATTGGTACACATTGCTTCCTATGCTCCAAGAACTGCTTTACGAGCAGCTGGAGATGCACGCTTTGAATCAGTAACAAAAGTTGTCGAGCGATTGGTAACGACCAGTGGTTATGCAACTCTATTCTTCATATCTTCAACCGATGTTGTTGCTTACGCGACGGTCTTTTTGGGGGGCGCAGTTATCGGTTTACTTCTCGCTTTCATTGGAGCATATCGCACCTGTGCAACAAGTACTCAACGCACCGACTCATCGCATTTAGGAAGCGACTGGGTAAGTAAGAAAACTCTCCTTCTTGCAGCACTTCCGTTTGCGATTACTCTCGGCGTGTTACCTTATGTGATTCGAATCGAGAAGTTCATCCTCGCCAATGAATTAGGATTTGATGAAGTTGCTTTGTTTCATGTTGCTCAACTCGCATGGCTTGCAGGCTTGTTGATTCCTCAGGCGATGAGGGCAGCATTACTGCCTGTTTTAGGAGCGTCGCGTCAACAACGCCCTATATTCAATCAACACCTTGAACGGGTTGAATCGATCTGTTTTGCACTGGTTCCAATCGGTTTAGTTTCTGGTGCTGCAATTGTTTGGATTCTTCTTCCAATCGGATTTCCAATAGAGTATTTTGATGGTACATTGGGAGCATCGGCTCGAGATGTATTCATGATTCTCTTAGCAGGGTGGGCATTTACAGTCCTCTCCGTTCCATCGTATACCGCTTTGCAAGCGGGCGAGCGACCTTGGTTGTTCACTCTACTCATCTTTACAGTCGTTGTTTCTTCTACTGTTCTTGGCATTATTCTCATCGACTGGGGTACACAGACAAGTACTGGTCGAGCTATTGAAATGGCTGCTTATGCATCGGTCGCTTCTGCATTTGTTATGTTATGTTTAGGGATTGTTCTGAGCCGTCGAATAGAACAATTCAAACAACGTGGCATTCAATGGATTGCAACGATCATCACCGTCTTTATCACCTGTGTAGCACTTTCACAACAGTCCTATTGGGTGTTGGTTGGACTTGGATTGTTCATTCTTCTTCCGCAAGGCCTTGAAGCAATGAAGACCATTGTTGAGACACAACATCCGACGACACCTGGTGAGGCAGAGTAATCGGCGAAGAACCCCAATCTGTTTGTAATGCAGCTTCACATGCATCCGCTAATTCTTCAGGCGTTGGCTCATCAAGAACCAATTGTTTTGGAAGATAGGTTGCTACATCTCCGACATTGGTCGAAACGACGGGCGTTCCGCACAGAATGGACTCTCTTGCAACCAACGGTCCAGACTCTCGATGAGACGTAATGAGGGTGACATCAGCGACGATCATTCGGTCCCAGACGATGCTACGTGGTTGTTGTTTGAGTGTCGTCATACCGACAATCCATCCTCTTTGTTCAAGAATCTCCCCCGCCTGTAAAGCGAGGTAGTGATTCTTTTCTGGGCGTCTTGGGTCAGCAGGGAAGAGAATATCGATAGATTCTCGTCTCCATCGACCTTTCCATTTCTTCATTGGTCGTGCCCATTCATCATCCATTTCGCTGTGACAAGCAATGGTGTAGGCTTTCTTTGGCTTGACTCCTTTTTGCATGGCTCTTGAGCGCAACCCTTCACCGACGAATACCATGGAATCTGCCGATTCCATGAGCGATTTGATTCTCTTCCCAGTCGTAGGATGGGGAAGACCAACATCAACATCATGTCCGTGAACAACACCAGTCCATGGAACACTCCACCGTTTTGCAAGGGATTGAGCGAGTTCGCCAACAGGCCAGAGTGTATGAGAGATGATGTGTTCAGGACGCCACCCTCCAAGCCATTTTTCGATGGAACGGCGGCGGTTTCGAATGCTTCGAGCGGTAAGCCAAGGATAGGGATGGTCGGTATAAGCGATGTATCGCGGTGCGAAAATCTCGAATTCATTGTGTTCGAATCGCTTCGGTGCCTTGGCGACACCGGTTAGTGTTGAACGGCTTTGCTCCATATACTTCAGGAGCCGTGGAAGTGGATTGATGATACGAACATCATGACCCATTCCTCGTAACAGTTGAGCATGATCTGCTACGAAGGTTCCCCTAGCAGCATTGGTTGGGAGAGGGTGAAGCAGCGTCACCAAGAGAATCCGCATCAAATCACTCAGTCATTGAGGGCTTGATGAAGCATTGTCAAGTTGTCAGCAACACTGGCTTTTGCATTAAACAATCCAGATCCAACAACTGCATTGGTCACACCCCATTCTCGCAGCATAGCAATGTTGTGGGCTTTGACGCCTCCATCGATTTGCAATTGGACGTTACGTCCACCTGCAGCAACTTGTTCGTCAATCGCTTTGCGCAATGTGCGGATTTTTGATTCAACGGTTGGAATAAACGATTGTCCACCAAAACCTGGATTAACACTCATAATAAGAACGAGATCAACATCAGGAAGTACTTCGAGTGCAGCCTCAACCGGTGTTCCCGGATTGAGAACAACACCTGCGGTCGCTCCAGCATCGCGAATTGCATGGAGGAGACGGTGAAGGTGCTTGACCGCTTCAACGTGAACAGTTAGATGATTACAACCAGCATCGATGTAATCCTGATACATTGTTTCAGCATTCTCAACCATCAGGTGAGCATCGAAAATCGGACCATCACCGAGGTGTTGACGAAGTTGCTTGATGACGGGAGGACCGAAGGTCAGGTTCGGTACGAAGTTACCATCCATAACATCGAGATGTAGCCAATCAAGACCTGCTTCAACGGCTTCATCACACGCAGAACCAAGCGCTGCAAGGTTGGCTGTTAGGACGCTGGGTGCGATGATCATCAAATCCCTCTAGTCATAGCGAGAGGGTTGAGACACATGAGGCTTTTCTTATCTTTTCTGAACTGAAATCACATCATCCCATTGCCGCGCAGACCCTCTTCGGTAGATGTTGTTGTGAAACGAACGGTGCTGGTGATGCACACATCGAGCCAGTCGTCCACGATGGTTGTAGCATCCCTGGCGAGTATGAAGCGGTGTGAAGATTTCACTTAGAGGCAACTCAGGGCCATCGAAAGGTGGTCGTTCAATTTCAACGCGTTCGCTTACACCATCCCATACCAAATCATCGATGGTTGGTGGAGCAAGGGACGGATCGTGTAGGACATGCAACCGGCCTTCTGCGAGTTTTCCGGGCTTCCACTTACCTCGAGATCCATCTCCTAGGTATTCCATTAGTTGGCGAACTTGTGGCATCGTTGCAAAGCCAAGATGCGCGGCTTCCCACCAACCAGGAGTACGCGCAGCAGTGACATGATGGACGCCTGGATTCATCATTCTTGGATCAAGTGTATCGGTCCAAGTTCGACAGAAATCATCTATTCTGACATTGATTATGGGCAGAGGCCCAGCATCGATATCAGCAAGTCTGCACGGATTTGCAAGTTCACCTAAGAGTATAATCAATCTTCGTTCACCCATCAGTGCTGCACCTTCTTGCTCAAGGATTGCATCGATGGCCATCCCAGAATCCGTCTTCCATCCAGCAACTTTGGACTTGATTTCATCCGCAGACATTGAATCTCCATCGATCGATTCAGCAGTGACCCAGTACAATCGTTGTTGCGTAGCGACGAGTGGTTGTGGAGGGAGTGGAAGCGGAGAATTTGATGGTTCATAGGGCCATAATCGGGGAGTATCTGCAAGGTCCATGCATCGAACAAACCAACCAATTAAATCAATTCTCGCATTATATGCAACGTGCATGAAAACCACGCCCGCCAATTTAATTCTATTGAAAAATCAATATTTTTTCCCTTATTAGTTATAATTCGTTTAAATATGATAACAAGAACTACGGAGTACCCGGAAAGGGGAGGGATAAAAAAAATGGAAATAAACTGGAAAGAAAACATGAATGAAATTGGTGGAGCCTTCATGCTCACATGGGCCGTTGGTTACAGCGGGCTAGGTGTGGAATGGGCGGTCTGCCTTGCAGTAGCTTGGATGGCCTTCGCAGGCGCACATCTACTACCTGTAGTAACCTGGTGCCACATGCTTACTGGCGACCTGTCAGATGTTGAAGGAAACTGGATGACAAACGGAATGCGCTTAGTAGCCCAAGTAATTGGAGCATGTCTAGCGATTGTTCTGGCTACAGAAGCAGGTGACATAGAAACTGGATGGGCAGCTACAGATATGTGGATACCTGACATCGCAGATAACCTCTGGGTTGTACTAGGTATGATCGCTGCTGGTGCTGTCTGGTGGCAGATTCACACACGTTGTGACATGGTATGGGCAAGTGCCTTCGCTATGATGGCGTTTGCTGCTGCAATGACTCTTAATGGCGCATCCGAGATGGGTGCTTCCATCACCAGTGCCGGAGACGGAATAGTAGATACTGCCGTCAACTGGATCTGTGACGGACTATTCGTTGGTATCGGTGCACTTATTGGTGTAAAGATCCATGAATTACTTCCAGAAGCAGGTGCTGCAGAAGAAGCAGCTGCTGAATGAAGTTTGTAGATGCGATATTCACAAGTTGATTGTTGTAAGTGCATAAACTGTGTTTGTGCTAATCCGCCCTCTCAAGCGTTCAGGCGCTTGAGGGGGCCTTTTTTATTTTCATACGATGAGTATTTGTTCTAACGGAAGCGTGAGCATAAATCAATGATATAGTGCCTCATGAAGGCATTGAGGACATTTGATCTTGATCGGTCGACGACTCGGTATTCCTAGTGCTACGCCACAACCAGGGCACATGATGGCCTGATTGACTTGGGCACGCTTGTCTTTTGCTCCAGCGGTTGGATCGTAATCGAAACGTAATCCGTCCATTGCAATATGGCGAGGCTGTGTTGGAAGTTGAGGGACCGTCTTGCTTGCAACAGGTTCGAACGGTTGTTGCGATTCCTGTTGTGGCTGACTGAATGCACGAAGGATGGCTACGATCTCTTCAGGGCTCATCCCATACTTCCGTGACATTGTATCGATTTCAAGCGTTAAGTCATACCCTTGTAAACCAGCCAATCGCTGCAAATCCTGTGGTGAGATGGTACTCATGACTGTGCGTTATACTTCCTCAATTTGAGGTTTGAGGGCAGGTGTGTGCAAATAATATCGACTTAGATGCCCCAATAACGCTCCGATTGAGCTTGCTTTTGGCGTAGACCTTTGATTACCGTCATCGTAACCCAAAGAACTGCAATCCATCCAAATGGAACCGAGAGTGTATCGATGATATTCTGAACATTGAATTCGTAAGCATTACCCTCAAGGATATCAATCGCAATTACCAGCGAGGTGTTGACGAAGGAGTATACGACCATGCCAAAGATGCTCAAGACGATCAACGAACCTGAGAAACTTCCACGCTTAAGACGCAGCAGCATGAACCCTGCTGTTGAGGTCAGGAAGGCGATAACAACCCATGCAAGAGATGAGTTTGCAACCTGCATCCACAAGACAGCTTTTGTTTCCGTATCAGCAAGATCATCGAAGGTTTGCCACCCCTCAGCCCCTGCAAAGATAGCACTGAAGACCGTAGCGGTCCATAATAGCGATGAAAACATCGCCGCATCAGCGTTTTCACGCATCTCTTGAATCACACGATTGACAGTTGTTTCAATACCCGCGCCTTTTGCAAAAATGAACAATCCTAGAAGGAGGGGGAGGCCTCCAATAACAATCCCTCCTATTTCGTTCGGAAGCATGATTCCAAGCCCAAAAACGGCAAGAACAAGTCCAAATGGAACCATGAATCGCGCCCGCCATTTTGGATCTTCCAACGCCTTCACGATGTAGTAGTATGTTCCTTCAATACCCTTTGATTGCTTGACAATGATTTTCTCGACGTGATCGATTCGAACTTGAGATTGAATAATTGGTAAAACAGCTTCATCTTCTGCTCCATCCGTGATTAGAATGGCTTCATCGGGCTGGTAGGCTGAAACAACTTCTTCCAATTGAGCAGAAATTGCACGGTCCGAGCGGACACCGACCTTTTCATCACCCGTGAGGATTGCGACTTCGACCTCATCATCGTCCGATCCGCTCTCAAGGAGCGCATCGTGCTGAGAAAGGGCGCCCAAAATAGCGTTCGTATCGCTCTCTTCTGGATCTGCAATTCCAAGTTTCAAAGCAGCAGTAAGGACCTGCCTTCGACCAACAACAGGGCCTCGAATCGACGTCTTAATACCGAGATCATTGTCTCGGTCAACTGTCAAAACGAGGATTCGTGCCATGGTGCCCCTGTATGAGGGTAAACACTCCTCCACTTCAAACTCTTGCTTCTTCAGAGGGTTCTTTCACAGTCTCTGGGGGTGCTTCTGTTTGTTGCTGTCGTTGCTTTCTTCGTTGGGTTGCTCGTATGTATTTGAGCGGATGATCAAGCCAAGGCTGATCGCAGAGACGGTCATCACCTGGTAAGACTGGACAGTTGTGATTGACCTTGAGTTTACCACATCCAGAGGGAGTATACCCATGTTGGTAAACGTGACCTACTTGGTATGTCGTAGTCCCTTCATCAAAATCTGGTGCGCCACGGAAGAAATCAACACAGGATTCTTGTGGTAAGGCCAAGGTTGATGCCATTGAAGCAAGAAAGAGCCGGCCAAAGTGATTGACGTTAACACCTGCAGACAAATCCGCAACAGCCTTTCTCATACAAGGTGGCCAATCATCTTCTTCAGCACCAACGAGTGCTATTGCGTCACTAGTCCTCTGTGCAAGTAGATTCCGGACCATGCCTACTGGCTCAGCAAGGCGGACGGCAAGGTCGGTCGTCACCTCTGCCATTTTTTCAACCCCTTCTCTTTCAACATCTGATTTGATATGTTCTCTCAAAAGCCGTGCAAGTTTGGCCGTGGAGGAGTATTTTTGTTCATTGTGTAGCCGAACCATACCAGCATCAACATCACAATTCGGTAAGCGCCAACGATTTCCTGTGATCCGTGGGCATACCTCGATAAAATCAGCAAGACCGAGTTTCCATTCCAATCCATCTTGCGATTGTCGTAGTGATTGAATGTCGGTGCCAACCATTCCTCGTTGCGCCGACCGACCTTCTTGCGATTGCTCGAGTACTGAGATGTAGGTGTTGGCAATATCGAGCAAATTTTGACTATCTCGAATTAGCAAGTGTTCAGCACGAGTAGCCTCAGCCTGTGCCCATCGAGCCAACAAACGTTCATCTTCTGATGCACAAATGACGAGTCGGGCATAGTAAAACGAGAACGCTTCGATCAAACGTCCTTCTTCGGTATGGATGTCGCCCCCACTCAATTCAACCCCTTCTTTGGATTGCACACTGTCGACGAGTCGGATGCGCGCTCGTTTTCGTGCAGGCTCCATCAAGGCACCTTCAAGCAAATCATCGAGTGAAATATTGTGTTTCGCAGCCATCTGTTGAATCCAACCACTTGCCTGTGGCAAAAATGGATAACGCGCAAGCGTAATCTCATCGGCAATAGATGGTTGACTGGGCGGTCTCGGCACAATCAATGAACAAACCCGATACCATATGAACCTGACAACCCATATCTTTCTTCAACGACCTTGGGCTGGGAGGGATGTGTTCGATTCAATACCGGACGACCTCCTCTCGTTACAAGAAGAGGTACGTCAAGCATTTGGTTGGTCGTTAGAAGCGGATGATACTTCGGCGAATGAGATGGCAAATCATTTCTCAAACCCGATTCCATACGATCAGGAATCATGGTCGCTCGAATCTCGAAAAGAAGCGTTGTGGAAACTCAAACAATCCATCTGTTCGGCTGAAAGACTGATCGTTGTTGGCGCTGGTAGTGATTCGATCAAGGTGGATGATTTTCCCGGAGCAACCTTTGTTGCCGCGGACGGAGCGGTTGCCGCCATCGACGATTTTTCACGCGTTCTTTGTGTAATCAGCGATGGTGATGGAGCTGAGCATCTTGAACGTGCAGCAGAATTTGGTATTCACATAATCTTGCACGCACACGGTGACAATGTTGAGGTTTGGAAGCACCTTGTCGCAAAGTGGTCTTTGTTCGAACAACCTCCTCCGTTAACACTTACACATCAATCAACGATTCAGTACGAAGGGATGCACAACCCGGGTGGTTTCACTGACGGGGACCGTGCACTTTGCTTCATCCAAGCATTGGGCCGTTCCTTACAAGACATTGAATGTCTAGGGTTTCGAACTGATTACGTGGGACCATGGTCTGGCACAACGAATCCTGAGCGAAAGAAACAGAAATTGGTGTGGATGGAAGAGTCCATGCGTCGCCTTGGTGTCGAACACTATGTCATAAGGTAGCCGGAGATTTGAAAATCATGGAGAGCAAGCGAATACTCAACATTTCATTGTGGATGGGAGCCCTTCTCCTCATCAACATCATTTGGGCCAATGTGGCTACAAATGAGGCATCACAGCAACTCAACGATAGAGGGTTCGAATTCCAACCAGAGCGTCAAGTATCACTTCAAGCAGTCTTCGGAAGTGATGCTGAATTACCCATCACAATCACGACCGAATTCGTTCATCGAGATGATTCAACGCGTTCAGCAAATGCATCATGGAAATTGATTGATTCCTCCAACAACGTCGTCCTTGATTGGGCCGGATTAACCAACGAGATTGTGATGATCGATGCTGAATTACCCCCTGGAGAATACACGCTGAATACGACTGTTGACGAGAACGTTATCGCCATTCAAAACCTCGATGTGGCTCCGTTTGCCCCTATTGCTATTCACGGTCATATTCTACTCTCGCTCCTTTTGGTCGTCGTCGCTTTTGGCGAATCAGCGACTCGAGCCTTTATTGCAAAGCGATTGGAAGAAAACGAAATCAAAGAGAACAAACCAAGAGAATTCCGCAAAGCGAGGGTTGGAATGCCTGAAGTTGATGGACATGATGAAAACGACGATTCTCCATGGCGAGAGCCGATCAAGTTGTAATCAAAGGAAATCTGTTAGTGACATCTGACGGGCTCGATCATTATTGAACAGTGATTCCACACTTCCCGCTAACCATTCCATATTTTGTCGGGTATAGGTATCCACGCCATATGTGTCCATGACGTGTTTGGTGACTTCGATGTACTTTCGAACAGCACCTTCGGACACCGTCAATGCAAGCCGGCCACTACACAGACCGCCCTCGCTTCTAGCAACACCATGCGCTGATAGTCCACGTCCTACGGCCTTTTCTGGCTGGATGCATTGGCCAGCAAGAGGCATTCTGCGATAGGAATGACCACATTTCAAACAACGTACTTTCTGCCGGCCATAGGCGTTTAGATTACCACGAAGATCTGGCAAGAAATGTGAACGAATTACCGATGAAGCAACGGTTCTAGCATCGATGGCTCGCAACCGCTGGCAGAGTTCCAATTGCCCGTTCATTTTGTCGATCATCGTTGCGAGTGTCTTGTATGCGGAAAGGTCAGGCCCCTCATCGATTCGATCACAATCATGCGTGTATCCATAACCTCTCACAGCTGCAACCGACCCCAAACGTCGTTCAACAAAATCCATTGAATCGGCAATGTCCTTTGGATGAGGTTGATTGAGCGTTGCTTCATAGAATTGACGGTGATAGAACCAAGCAGAATCGACGTTGAGTGCTTCCTTATCGATCTCAGTAGGATTCAACCTCGTGGTCAACACCAGTGGAGCATCCATTTGGCCACCACGATTGGCGGGTAGGATTTCACGGCTGAAGTTCAACAATCCATCCATCAGCAGCATAATCGCATCTTCATCACCGTCACAATTTCGGCGCTTGGCTGCATGGAATAGCGGATGGGCATAACCGCCTGAACAGTCCGCCCAACCAATGATTCGAGACAGTACGCCTCCAGATGTGTGCGGTGCTAAAGCGCATATGAGGTGCCCAACAAGATCGTCTTTGTTAGTTACATTATAGTACGGCTCCAAACCATAAAATTTCACCAATATTTCGTCAACAAATTGAGAGGTCCTAACAAAATAATCAGCAGCATTCTTCGCTACGATGAAATCTTGGGGATACAATTCTAACATTTGGTCATCACTCTGCAATGGATTTCCTTCCCAGTCGTGAGTGTAGCCAAGCGCATGCAATTGTTTCCAATCAACATCGACTTCTTTGGGCGTGAAGTGTGTGACAGGAACATCACTCATATCGAATCTAATAGTCCCATCACGGAATACTGGAAGATTGTATTTTGCACGAATCAGTCCCTTTTCAATCGGCTCAGGTGTTTGATTTCGACTTTTCAATTCCTTGACGCACTTAACTTGTTGAGGTAACCGTCCCATCCCGATACGAAGTTGAGCATCTTCAAGGATTGATTCAATAGGGACGCTCTGCATTTCACCTCTTCGACGGCTGTTTCCGGTTGATTCTTTCATGTCGGTCCTTCCACCACATGTCTCACCGACCTTTGGAATCCCAGCATCGTCAAGAATACGATGATGACAACGGATAAACGGAGAATTATTGCCACATTTCGAGCAAATACGTTTCCCCATTTGAACGCGAATTGAACCCTTACCTGCGGCATTGGCTATCAGGCGCTGATTTCCACCTTCAAGAGCAATGGGGAACAGTGTGTGCGAACGAGGAGACATCTCACGTGGTGCAGATTTCTCAGGCCTACCCATTCGACATCCAACGCGCTGTGGAGCGGCATGCTCCCAACGCAGTGGCGATGTTTCCCGAATCAATGGAAGAATACCATCTACTACGTGATCATCATGAATCCGTAACGAGGTTGAGTACAATGCATCATTTTCGGGACCTGGGTCCTCAACCGAATCAGCAGCCTCTTGTCCGACCTGATCGGTTTCTGCAATACCCAATCCACGTTGGCGAGCTTCGGTCTCAGCAGCAATTCTGACCGAAGATCGTTGTTTTTTCAACTCGTTAAGCCGCTCTGTTTCGTTGCTAAGTACGGTGTTACAATTCCGAAGTTCAGCAATGCGCTGCTCAACCAACGATTTCAAATCGACATGCTGGTGGATGTTGTTATTTCGAACCGTGTAGCCCAATCCGTTGATCATCGCTTGCCAACCACAGGTCGCAACGATGTCATCTCCATCATGATGGTGTGAAACCCCGAGCAACAATAATGCCCCTTTGAGCAAACCATGTTGCATAAAGGTCCAACCTTCAGGTAATGATTCCTCAAAGATGGATTCTTCAGGTTTGATTTCAAGACCAATCGTTTGAATTTCACTCAATGGAGGGATTTGTTCAGGCTGCAATCTATCCATTGTCGATGCATCCCATCCCTTTGCAGCCCCTTTGAACCGAAGCCATGAGTCTTCATGATAGGGGTGGCTAACTTCAACATCAAGACTGACGGGCGACTCAATGATTCCTTGTTTCAATGCATCCAGCAATGCTGGAGCCCATTCGATTGGTAGGTCGAGGAACCAAGGATTGTGCGGAGGTGCAAGCGCAGTTCTCCAGCGTTGTGCAATGCTTGAGGCTTGGTCCCAACTAAGAGTGAGTTTTGTAAGGTAGCGATGCCATCGCCGTCGAACATGAAATTGCGCATGAGGGTCTTCAACATTCGTTGCACCAGGTATTCCATCGGGATGTGGTTCAAGATTCTTGCAAATCGTTGCAAAGGTGTCTACATCATCAGCCGTTTCCAGAGCATCGATTAAATCACTCGCCCACCAATCGCTAGTATAGCCAGCAGGGACGAGATTCTTGTTATTCTCCATGAATTCTCCATAGCCAATTACAATCTCACCATTATCCCAAATTGATCGAATATCGGGTCGGATTTTGTGAAGCTTTTCCGCCTCATCAATCCGCAAAAACCGACCAGAGGAAAGAACGACCCAAGGACCTTCAGAATCGTTGCTAGGAGTGACTGCACACGCTTTTCCTGGGCGTTCAATCTTCATTTGTGTCCCAACGGTGATGAAATCATCTAAAACGAGCATAGAAGCAGGATTCAGCGATGCTGCTGCAAGTCCTGAAGGACGCCCTCGCCCGTAACGCAATCGAAATCCGCCAGGTTGTTGTGGACCACCAAAAATAGGTCGCCCAGCGATAATATCCTTCATGAATATGTCAATTGGAGTCACACGACGGCTTTTGAAAACATCATTATTATCGCCTCCATCATCCTCTTTCCCTTTGGAAGCAAACTTAGAGATAAAATCCCATCCAGGAACGTTTAGCCGTTCTGTGTGTTTCCGAATTTTCGGTGCTTTGAGACACATTCCTTCCCCAATGACGAGAAGTACACCACCTCGAATACGGGCCTCATCGATATTACGAACTCGACCATATCCCGCACATTCGATTGATTCAGTCGATTCACCATTGATCATCACCGGACAGGCTCGAACTATCTCGTCGATTTCAGTAGGTGATGGACGATATTGCAAATTTCCGCGATATAATCCGAACTCTTCCTTGACCCGCTCCACTTCTCCATCGCTTGGGATGTATGGCCCAATCTTCAATTCGCGGCGAATCATGTCAGCGATTAGCACTGCGAGGGCTTGTGCTGTACCTCCTGCAGCACGAATGGGTCCTGCAAAGTGAACTGAAACGAAAGCAGAACCATCCAAATTGTTCAACAATCGGACTTCGCTGATCCCTTCCAATGGAGCAACGAGAACAGCTTCCGTTAGAATCGCGAGACCGACACGAAGGCCAACATCGATCGATTTGACCATATCATAGCCCTTCTCTCTGAACCCCTTCGCTACACGCTGAGCCATCATAATCGAGGTGGTTTCACGGTCGTGTTCAGCGAGTAGAGCGCGAATATCATCTGCGACAGGATAGGATTCCAGATGTTCGATGAGAAGTTTCTCCGTACGTCCAGCAAGATCATTTGCTCGAGGGATTTCAACAAATGGTTTTGGATCAAAGCCGAGTTTTCGTGCTTCTTCAGCCACTCTGTAAGCGTGATCAGCATGTTCATCGAGAAGTTTTTGATAGCGTTCCATTTCCTTTTCGAGGCGAGAAATATCGACTCCAATCAAGGGGTTGAGTTCATTGGTTGATGCTTCTAAAGACATGAACATCGACCCCTACTCGCCCGTTGTTGTCGAGACTTTATGATGCAATCGGCGAACCCCCATCCTCTTTCATAGCCCAACATTCATGCATTAGATGCAACACCATCGATGCATGAGCGTTCATGAATCACTGAAAACTCTCCCTGAGTGGAGCCGATTGGTGGAATTGGTACGTGAACTGGCCTTCTTGGATGGAGGTTCGGATGATGCGTTTACACTCGCTTCCGGTCGCCACTCTCGATGGTTCTTTGACATGAAACCAGTGATGATGCATACGGAATCCTCGAAACTTCTCGCTCATCTCTTCAATCACCGTTTGGATGCATTAAACCCTGATTTTGTCGGTGGCCTTGAACTCGGTGCAGTTCCATTGACTGCCATCGTCATTACGGGTTCGGATTCCGACCATCGGAAAGGATTCATGGTTCGTAAATCTCCAAAAGGCCGCGGTGGCCGAAAAACCAACAATCCACCAGGCATAGAAGGAGCATCGATCGCAGCCGGTGGCAGCATAGTCATTCTTGAGGATGTAACAACAACTGGAGGTTCATCGATTCAAGCGGTCGAACGTATTCGCGAAACAACAACTTGCGATGTTATCGCAGTTATCAGTATCCTTGACCGAGAAGAGGGCGGAGTAGAAGCCTTTGCAGAAGCCGGTATTCCATTCGAGAGCATTCTAACCCGTTCAGACATCACTCAGTAGGTGAAATGCTTGGAAGTGTTGGTACCTTCTGAACAGTCCATAACAGGGCAATCTGTTCCAGATGCATCGATGAAAGAAATTTCATTTTATCATGCGAGCGAAGGTAAGTCATTGGCAACACCTTGGCAGGTGGCGATGACGCGTGCCGATTATGTCGCACAATTCGATATTCCTTCGGGAATGGTATTGGATTGTGCCTGCGGTTCTGGTATCCAACTCGCGGCTTACGCCTCACGATTGAAACGATCTGCTCTCGGCGTTGAACTCGATCGCGACAGAGCGGTTGCTAGTTGCTTGAATCTTAACACGATTGCAAATCGTTTCTCGACCTTTGGCCAAGGGTGGCATCGTCGCTCACTAGTGCTTGCTGCTGATGGAACTGCAAGTGATGAAATCGCTTCGCTTGCAGGCTTGGAACACAATAGTGTGTCGCTGTTGATGCTAGACCCTGCCCGTCCCCGAAACTCTCGAACACACGGTCTTGATGAGATGCAACCGAATCTTTCGAGTGTGTTTGAAGCATGGAAACCATATCTTGCATCGACCAGTAAAGGACCATGTATCGTTCTCGACCTCTCTCCGAGATTGACACAAGAACTCAGAGACGGAGTTGAATCGATCGTAGAATCCTTTTGGCCAGGAATTGGCAAAACATGGACGTGGATGTCTCGTGGAGGCGGTCGGGTCGATCGTCTCGAACTTTGGCTTGGAGGCGTTGCAACACCAAATGTTGGTAAGCGCTTCGTTCGACTTTCTCGAACCTTCGGTGGAGAAGATACTATTATCGAACAACATGAAGCCATTCAACAGATAAGAAGCGAACTCCAGCCCGCTCGAAGAAACGAATGGGTCACCATCCTTGATGCCGCATTGGTCGAGAGTGGTTTGGTGGATATCTGGCTCGGTGAACAATTGAGCAATATTGCCGACATACGCTGGGCTGAATCGTCACCTCGCCGCCCGCGAATTCATCATAACGGTCCTCTCAAAGATGATGCACACCCATTTGTCGTAGCATCGGGACGAGTGGTTGATATTCTCGATTTACCCCTAGATGAAGTAAACATCGATACGATTGTTGCGGCCGCTCTTGAGAACGATATTTCGGCGTTGACGATTCGATGCGGCCTCGATGCTGCGCTCCAACCTAGATTACAAGGGAGCATCGACCGACAATTACGCAATAGACAGGGTCGCAGGAAGGCGTTTTTAACTCGACACACATCCTCGAATCGTCTCCTTCTATGTGTCCAATACCCTCAGAATTCTGATACCTGAAATCGGACCCCTGCATCGCGGTCTTGATATAGGGGGGGTTGGTCGGAAAAATGCTCGACATCATGTCGCAACGTTAGGTGGACAATAATGGCAAAAGGAAAAGAAGAGGAACTCGGCGACGATTTTTCATACATTCTCCGAATGGCAGATACGGATATGGACGGTCTAAAGCCGCTCTCTTCCGCCCTCACATCGGTCAAGGGAATCGGTGTACGAAGTGCGATTCAAATCTGTAAGACCACAGGATTCGACCCTGCTCGAATGGCTGGCCACCTCAGTCCAGAGCAACAAGAAACCCTCCGACTTGCGATCGAAGATTACGTCAACAATGTTCCTTATTGGATGGTCAATCGTGCTGCCGACGTTGAAACCGGCAACGACATCCACTTGACCGGACAAGAGGTCAAACTCACACTCGAAGAAGACATCAACCGTCTTCGAACCATGAAGTGCTACCGTGGTGTTCGCCACGCAAGCGGCAACAAGGTCCGTGGTCAACGCGGACGAAGTAACGGCCGTGGTGGCCTAACACTCGGTGTAAGCCGAAAGCAATGAGGGTGATGAAGTATGGGTGAGCCAAAGTTTTCCAGACCAAAGTTCGATACGCCTCCTCATCCTTGGAAGAAGGCGCGAATCGAAGAAGAGCATCTCATCCAAGCTAATCACGGCTTGAAGAATATGCGTGAAATTTGGAAGGCCAAGTCCCAACTTCGTCGACATCGACGTCAGGCAATGCGCTTGATCGGTATGATCGATACCACCGAAGGTCATGGAATGCGAGAGAAGGACGACCTTCTTCGCTCCCTTCACCTAAAGGGCCTCATTACAAAGGAAGCATCTCTTGACGATATCTTGTCGCTTAATGCCGAGGATATCCTCAACCGCCGACTCCAAGCACAAGTCTACTACAAGGGACTTGCCTGCTCACTCAAGCAAGCACGCCAACTGGTGACACACGGTCACATCTGTATCGGCGACCAAAAGGTCACGATTCCTTCGTACCCGGTAAGCCGTGATGAAGAAGAAGTTATCCAATATCACCCTTCTAGCGATCTCAACGATCCAGAACATGACATCCGCAAGGCCATTGATGGACGACGTGAGATGGCAGAATATGCTGCTGATGAAGAAGAAGTTGATCCAGAAGCAAGCAAACCGTTTGCTGATGAAGTCAAGGAAGCTGCAGAAGCAGCACCAAGTGCAGAGGATGGAGGTGAGGCCTGATGACTCGTCGAGCTATTGTCAACATCTTCTCATCTTACAACAATATCCTCATGACGGCAACCGATATGACCGGTGCTGAAACCATCGGCACCTGCTCTGGTGGACAAGTTGTCAAGTCATCGAAGGACAGTGGTGGCCAATTCGCTGCTACTCGTGCCGCTGAGCGTCTCGCTGATATGCTCAAGGATAAGGAATTCACACAATTGACCATCAAATATCGTGCACCAGGTGGTAACAAGTCCAACAACACAGGACCAGGTGCACAAGCAGCTATTCGAGCACTGACACGTGCAGGTATGACAATCACTCGAATCGAGGATGTTACACCGATCGCCCACGACGGCACCAAGAAAAAGGGTGGAAGACGTGGACGACGTGTCTGATTTGGAGGAATATACATGAAGGCAAGCGTTGTAGAAGGTTATCCACAAGGAAATAAGATGAAGGTTCTAATCGAAGATACAGACGCATCTCAAGTGAACGCACTTCGACGTGCGATCATGTCTGATGTGCCAAAGATGGCCATCAGCAAGGTCATGTTCACACTCGGTGTTAACCAAGACAACAATCATGATGAAATCTTCGAATCGGTAAACGCATTGCCTGATGAGGTCATTGCTCATAGATTGGCAATGATTCCAATTCCAACCCAACCTGACGAAGGAATGGCATTCCCTGACGAATGTGAAAGCTGCATGGATCTTGCAGAAGAAGACGTTGGATGTCCAACGTGTCAAGTTCTCTACACACTCAACGTTCAGGGTCCATCCGCAGATAGCGATGAACCGTTCCGAGTTGTCCGTGCTGGCGATTTGACCAACGTTTCCGATCCATTATTCGACATTAGTGAAGACATGCAATCCATCCCAATCACCTATCTTGCGCAAGGACAGTTCCTTGAATTCATTGCATTTGCAACACTTGGGCGTGGTCGAGACCACGCAAAGTGGTCAGCGGCTTCTGCTGTTACCTTCCAACCTTGCTACGAGGCTGAACTAAAGAAGCCAAAGAAGGCTTCAGTTCTGTTTGATCTTAACCTTAAGACCAGTGACGGCCGACCAATCGATGCTAAACTTTTCACAAGCAAGAAGTGCAGCGATATCTCAACAGTTCTCGACCTTGAAAAGGCTCTACACCAAGTTGGACATGGTACAGGCCGCGATGCTGATTTCGATGATGCAATCGTCCTCACCAAGGTCGACGGCAGTTTCGTCTTCTCCTACGAGACCGATGGCTCACTTGCTCCAGAAGCAGTGTTTAACATGGCAATCGAGGAGTTGAAGTCTCGCTTTACTAACCTTGGCGAAGACCTTGACCGAGCATTTGCTTGATTCAATACCTGGTCTCTCCGCCATCTTGATGATTCTAGGTGAGATGGCTTGTCTATGGCAACAGTTCAGGTCGGCGGCCACATCACCTTACTGTTCTCAATTCATGATGATGCCTTGCTTCCTCGGAACCAAGGAAGTCGAGGAGTAGGTATTTGCCTCGAAAAGGGCGTTCGCGTTTCAATTGAGGAAACGGGCCGTACTGATGCAATCGAAGAAGGTCAAGAGATGGCGGGATGGGATCAAGATATTCCTGAAATCAAGGCTAAAGGCGAAGTAAATCTCAATATCAATACCATGGATTTGGATACGCATGTAAGCCATGAGATGTACATTGATCTAATCGAAGAATTGCGACAAGCAAGACTTCTCCCCTTCGATACAAATTATTCTGTTACTGTCGATATTGAATTGCCACTAAGTCAAGGATTTGGGATGTCTGCAGCAGGTCTTTCTGCCCTTGCTTTAGCTTGTTTTGAGATGACTAAACGAGGTAATGAATCACAATACTTCCGAGCAGCGCATCATATTGAACGTAGACATTCGAGTGGATTGGGGGACGTTCTTGGCCTCTATGTAGGAGGAGTTGAACTTCGTACACACCCAGGTTCACCACCATCGCCCGGTGTAGCACGAAGTTTCTCTCTCGATTCATCTGTCCTCTTAATTTGGCAATCAAGTGCTTCAAAGCATACATCAGAATACATCGATCATCCTGATTGGAAAACAAGTATTACTCGAGCAGGTGATGCTGCAGTCGACCGTCTTGCTGGAAAGAATTGGGATTCATCAATTTGGAACGAGTTACTGCAAGAGGCGCAAACGTTCGGACGAATGTCGAAAATGTTGGAAGAACCTACGCGCCAATCTATGCTCGCATCCGTTCAATCCACTCTCAACGAACTTGACCTCCAAGCGCATGTACGCGCTCGATTGTGTATGCTTGGAACATCATGTGTTTTACTACCTTCAAAGGCCAACCAATCCCTTTCTGTTGAAGATTTAAATCGTTTATCGGAAGGGCTTAGATCAAAGAATCTGGATTCAATTCAAACAAGAATTGCTCCGCAGCGTAACATCTAGGGCCGGTCTTGCAAACCTGAAAGGTCGAGGGGGCTTGCATCCAACATAGTGACTCCAGCCATGTACAGATTTTCAGAGAATCCATGGCGGAAGACGACGGCTCCACTGCCCCATTCGTTGATATAACGCATCATTTGTTTGAGCATCTTTTTTCTTTGGAAACCGACATCAGATCCATAGAAATGTTTTGCATCAATCCATGCAACTGGTTGCCCGTTAATCTCAACATGGTCAAGGAAGAGAATGTCAGGTGTCAATTTTGGTCCACCGATTTGAGCCGTTTGCTCTTTGACCAATTCAGGTTGACGTCGAAGGCTGACGCCTTGTTTTTCGAACCAATCTGCGAGTATTGTTTCGAACACATCAGCACGAAGGTGTGTTTCACTTTGATCAACATTTGAAACGCGGTCTGCTTCTTCGGCCGCTTCAAACTCTTTTCTTTCTCGTTCCGAAAAACGAGATGGGGCACGAACCGATTCCTTGATTTTTGATTTTGACCATCCCTTTTCGGAGAGGATTTGCCGAAAAATATTCATCGGCGGGAAATCGTATTTTTTCGATAACTCAACTACACTCATTCCTTGTTTGTAATCGCGATGGATTTGTTGGCCGCGATTTCGCATCGCTTGATGTCCATAAACGGTCTTCTGTTGAAGGAGTGCTGAGCGCAGAGAAAGAGCCTGATCCGCGGAGATGGAAAGAGACTCTGCGAAGGCCGCGATCTTATCCACTCGATCATCATCGAGCCAACCGAATTCGCCCTTTCGAACAACAAAACCAGCCATCTTCTCTTCATCGGCGAGTGTTACTGGATTGCAATTCCATTCGAATGAGAACGACTTCACATCTTTAGGAGAATCTGGAAGGCCGACGGGTTGAATTCCTGTCTTTTCGTAATCAAACCGTAAATTAGCGCGTTGATTGTACTCTTCAAGCTCCTTTTTGCTTTGTTCAATCAAGTTGGCTTTCCGCGGCCCACCGTATCGTCGTCGCTTTCGTTGCCGTCCTTGACCACTACGATTCGACCGACGACCACGTGACATGATTGGTCCTCGGCGTCGACCATCCTTGAACCAATCGTTGAAATTTAATGGATGTACCATAACGCAACACCTTCATGAAGTGGCAGTTCATCACACAACTATGTTACGCCCTATTTTCATCGTCTTTACACTTCTCTTAGCGACGATTCCTTATGCACAGTTAACGTCTCTTGATAATGAATTATCACCTCAATTCTCCTCTGAAGAATCTGATCCATTGGGATGGGTTGTATCTGTTGGCGGCTTCAGTGAAGATGCAATTCATGCCCTTGTACCACTTGAGAACAACTCGGTTCTCGTAGGTGGAACCTTCACATCCTCGATTCTCATTGGAGATAATGGGCACGATTCAAATCAACTTGGATTTGATGATATGGATGGATTCATTGCAATTTCCAATGAAACAAATGAGTGGAATTTTAGTGAATCATTCGGTAGTATCGGTGTTGATTCGGTCGAAAGCTTAGCGATTATGAGCGATGGAGATTTCATCATTGCAGGCACGTATTGTCTTGGTAGTGCAGGGCTTCAATGCAACATGACATTGGGTTCATTACCAACTCTCGACAAAAACGCTGATACTGAAGAGGGCAATGCATACATCGCTCGATACGATGTTGAAACGGGATGGCAATGGGCTGTATCTATTGCAAACCAACAAGAAGTTTTGTTGTTCGATATGTTTGTTGATGAAAACGATCAAATTCACGTAAGCGTCCTTTACAAGGAGTTGCTTGACATGAATCAAACCATCTTTGCAGGCGGCTCCCAACCAAGTCTAGCGGTCATGATTTTCGATGAAGACGGCGTGTTCTCAGATGGGTTTTCTACTATGTCGGAAGATGGTGTCGAACCGTTTGGCGGCTTCTGTCAGAACAGTTTCGGTGATTCATTCATCGCATTCACGTTCATTGGAGAGGTCGTTTTTGATGAACTGGGAGCGCTTGAATCCAATGGAGGTGGGGATATCGTCGTCGCCAAGTACGATACGACCAGTTGGACATGGATTCAGCAAGCTGGCGGTTCAGGTGATGATTTGGCCAATGGCTGTGTTGCAAGTACAGGATTGGATGTGCAAGTTTACGGCACCATCGAAGGTAATGCTTCCTTTGGAGAGGACTATAGTGAAACGACGCAATGGTTCGATGCCTTCCAAGCCGATATTACAACGAATGGTGTATGGAACGGCTTGAATGTTGAAGGAGGGGCGGGATATGATATGTTCAATGCTGCTTATCAAACATCATCAGGTTCGATCATCTATGCTGGAATAACCACTTATGGTTTCATGTTAAGTCAAGAAATGCTTGTCGATTATGATGATGACACAGGCTACTTTGGAACCGATGTGTTCCTCGCAGAATACGATTTGGGTGGAGCCACCTGGGAATGGGCGCTGATTGGAGGAAGCGATGGCCGAGATCGTGTATACGACATGGTTCCGTCATCCTCTGGTGGTTCAATGGTCGCATTCTCATTTGAAGATTCAGGACTCTTTGGCAACCACTCAATAGTTGCTGTTGGAGGTCAGGATGCTGGTGTATGGCACTATGAGACCGACCTCGATGGAGACGGGATTCTAGATGGTATTGACAATTGTCCAAGAGTCTCAAATTCCAACCAAGCTAATTTCGAATCTGATATGCTCGGTGACGTCTGTGATGATGACGACGATAACGACGGAATTGCAGATGATCTCGATGATTGTGCACAGGGCGAAGTTGATTGGACAAGTACGGTATTAACAGATCATGATAGCGATGGTTGCCGAGATGATGATGAAGACTTTGACGATGACAACGACACTATCTTTGACCATCTCGATACTTGTCCGAAGGGCCCAGTAGGTTGGATTTCAACAACAGAGAGTGATGTCGAAGGAGATGGATGTTCTGATGTTGATTCGGATAGTGATGGGTTTGTTGACCAACGAGATAATTGCCCAAGCGCCTCAAATTCAGGACAAGAAGATCTTGATGGGGACTTGATTGGCGATATTTGTGATTTGGATGAAGATGGTGATAGTATTGCGAACATTGAGGACCTATGTCCACGAGACCTCGCACTCTGGGATTCCACAGAATTCAACGATTGGGACCGTGATGGTTGTCAAGACAGCATTAACGATCTCGATGACGATAACGATATGATGCTCGATATGGTTGGTTCTAACCAACTCGATATGTGTCCAAAGGGATATCGCGATTGGGCTGCAACCAATGTCTCACTTGATCATGACCAAGATGGTTGTCACGATGATGAGGAAGATGATGATGATGACGGTGATGGTTTCGATGACATCTTCGATTTGTGCCCACGCGGCTTGGTTGGACCAGTTTTACCTTCACAAGATTTCGATTCGGATGGATGCGTTGATGGTGCTGAAGACGTTGATGATGATGCGGACGGTGTCCTCAATGATGACGATGTTTGTCCTCGAACGCCGTTGAGTACCGTCGTCGATGGTGCTGGTTGTTCTGCCGAACAGGCCGATACGGATTCGGATGGGGTGCTAAACGATGATGATCTTTGTCCTTCATCAGCCCTTGGCGAAAAAGTCGATGAAGATGGATGTATGGTAATTGAACTCGAGAATAAGGGCGAGGACACAGAATCTTCGTTTGGTATCAACCAAGTCCTCATTCTTCTCGCACTTTTACTAGCAGGTGTTGCGGGATATATGACGTTCAAACCTGTTCATGCTCCAACTTCAGAATCTCAACAAAAGACAGTTCCATCTGTTGAACCAGAGGTCGTTGAAGAAACGCCTACAGCAGAACCAGAGACTTCCGGTGTGGAAGAGGTCACTGAAGAGAATCAAGCATAGACGAACGCAGGTGAAAGAGGCATTGCAACGCCTGCTTTTCCAGTCACATCATCTTGACTTTCTCCACGTACAATTTGGACGGAGTCAAGACCGAGTTCTTCTGCAATAAAGTCTGAAGCATCAGCATAGACACTTGTCTCATCGAGTGCTGAGAGAAGGATTCGTTTCTTTTCATCATCCCACTTGAACACCTGAGGAAGCATGCGTTTGTTCCAGAATCCAAGTCGTTCGCCACGGGTCTCACCTTGGGCGAGTTTAGATTGTGTAAGAATTCCCATGAAGGCCTTGACGTTATTCCCTTCTGCGAGATGAGTCAGTGCCATTTCTGCCATTTGATTACGCCATGGTGCAGATGTAACAATGGTGAGCGAGGTTGCTTCACCTTCGATGTGGCGCTCAGCAACGCCACGCACCTTACGTGCTTGCTCCAGAAGGTCTCGAATTAGGGCTTCTCCATCGAGAAGAGCCTGATCTTGTTCGTTCAGTGGTTCAACATCGTTCATGACGTGTGCTGCAAGAAGTCCTTGGCCACCAAGTTGCGCCCACCAATCTTCTGCAAGATGTGGAGTTGCAATAGCGATCATATGCGTCCAAGAATCGAGAAGTTCTCGGCCGACTTCGAGATTCCCTCCTCCGCGTCGAACATACCAGTTGATGTCCTTGACCATATCATAATGCGAGCATTCTACAGCTCGACGCAAGTCGTACCTATCCATTGCATCTGTCCATTGTTGGAGGCGCTGTCGAAGTCGAGCAAGCATCCATGAGTCGATGGAATGGGCTGGTTTATCCCATCCAAGGAGTTGTGAAGGCATAGTTTGCAATTGTTGCATAACTCGATGATTGGCTTCAACTGCGGAATCGGACCAATCCATTCCTGCAGTAGGATTCGCAGCAAAGAGGATGAACAATCGAACCGTATCAGCTCCAAATTGTTCGATCATCTGTTCGGGCGAAACCGTGTTTCCGAGCGATTTACTCATCTTTGCAGAACGCTCTCCTAATGGAGAATTACAGTGTGGACATGGTGAGCCAGCATGATCGACTGAAAGCGTAACAGAACATGTTTCACAGAATGGGGCGCCCTTGTTGACCATACCTTGACAAAGCAGTTCGTTAAACGGTTCATCGATGGTATGGAAGCCAAGATCTCGAAGTGCCTTGGTATAGAATCGAGCATAGATCAAGTGCATCTGCGCGTGCTCAATTCCGCCACAATAGAAGTCAACGTTCATCCAATAATCAGCAATATTGGAATCGTACCATTGTTCTAGGTTGTTAGCATCGGTGTATCGCAAGAAGTACCAAGAAGAGTCAACAAACGTATCCATAGTATCGGTTTCTCTTCGCGCATCCGTTCCACATTCAGGGCAAGATACATTGAGGAATGATTCCGATGTTTCGAGAGGATTTCCTTTTCCGTCGAAGACAACATCTCGAGGAAGTTCAACCGGAAGTTGGTCCTCTGGAACAGGGACTGCTCCACAATCTTTGCAGTGAATAATTGGGATTGGAGTACCCCAATATCGTTGACGGCTGATGAGCCATGGGCGAATCTTCCAATTGATTTGCCGATCGCCTTTACTCGCAGATTCGAGGGCGTCGATTACAGCGGATCTAGCATCATCACCATATCGACCATCAAAACCATCCATTCCTGAATTGACCATGTAGCCATCATCGGTGAATGCTGCTTCAAGCGCATCGCTCGCATCTCCATCTTCGTTTTCGATTAAAACTTGTTTAATCGGTAAATCATAGGTTTGAGCAAAATCAAAATCACGTTCATCATGCCCAGGAACGGCCATGACTGCCCCGGTTCCGTAGGTAGCAAGAACGAAGTTACCCACCCAAATTGGAATCTTCTCCCCAGTAAGTGGATGGATTGCAAATCGGCCGAGAGATGCCCCTTCCTTCTTGTTGAGATTCTTGATTCGATCGAATTCACTCATGTTTGCATACACATCGTGCATCGCTTTCCATCCCGCTTCATATTCTGTCCCTTTGACCAATTGTTCAGCGAGGGGATGTTCGGGTGCAAGCGTAACGAAGCTAACACCAAACAAGGTATCTGGACGGGTTGTAAACACGCGAATGGTTTCATCACTTCCTTCGATTCCGAATTCGATTTCAGCTCCTTCGGAACGACCAAGCCAATCTTCTTGCATCAATCGAACACTTTCTGGGAATTCGATGGTTTCCAGTCCATCGAGCAATTGTTGAGCATACTTGGTGATATCGATGAACCATTGACTCATATCCTTTTGTCGGACCGGGCCATTACAACGCCAGCAGCGTCCAGCCTTGACTTGTTCATTGGCAAGAACGGTCGAACATGATTCACACCAGTTAACCGGTGCAAACTCTCGATAAGCAAGTCCAGATTTGAAGAATCGAGTGAAGAACAATTGATTCCACTTGTAGTAATTCGGATCATGACTCTTGAGCAAACGACTCCAATCGTACGAAAACCCCATTCGCTTGATCTGTTCAGTAATGGATGCCATGTTCTTCTCAGTAATGTCGTGAGGATGGCCCCCCTCAGCGATAGCTGCGTTTTCTGCAGGCATTCCAAAGGAATCAAAGCCCATTGGATAGAGGACATTGAATCCTCTCATTCGCTTGTACCGAGCGACTGCATCACCGATTGAATAGTTTCGAACGTGGCCCATGTGCATTTTACCAGAAGGATAAGGATACATTTCCAAACAGTAGAATTTGGGTTTGGAAGCATCATCGTTTGAAGCGAAAACATTCGCATCGCTCCATGCTTGTTGCCAAGCAACTTCATCCGTTGTCTTCATCTCATCCGACACGTCGACACGTCCTACGCTAAACACGCCTCCATGCTTTCCTTCTTCAATCCACCTCAGCGAATTGAATTCAGAGGTTCATCTCGTTCTGTAAGTAGGCATCACTAGTCTCGAGTAAGAAGATGGCTTCCTTGGTAAGTTTGTACCGATTGCGCATACCCATTCGTCGGCCTTCGATAAGACCGTATTTCTCCAGTGTACGTAGGTGATGGGAGATGAGTTGTTGCGATTTATCGAGTCGCTTCGCAAGTTCTGATTGGGTTGGGAAATCACCCATTTGGCTATCATGATCGAGGAGAACGAGAATCTTGCCTTGCAATGAAAGAGGATCTGGAGCAAGAATAGGTACTGGAAGCGCATCATCCTCAAGCAATGGGTGAAGTGTGTTGGTCAATGGATAGTAGCGGACAAGACGCCCGTCCTTTCGTCGCCAAACGCTTTCTTCCTGCTCGAGAACTCGAAGGTGATGTGAAAGTTGTCCATTACTCATTTCCAAAGCGGAGAGAAGAGCGCGGAAATGGCAACCTGGATTCGCTGTTAGATATCCCAGCAAGCGCCCACGTTGGAAGCGCCCGTCACTTGTCTCAGAAGTTCTTCCAATTAGTCCGAGTAGCCACAATCCCGTGAGTGTGGTCGAGATTCTAATCGCTTCGTTATTGAAGGCAGCAAACCCAAGCATGGAAAGAATAGCACTTACGGTAAGAACTGTCACGGCTTGAGGCGCCCAATCAGGGAGTATCTCCTCCTCTTGTTGCTCAACTTCAACAATAGCTGATTCTTCAACTACATTCTCCTCTTCAATCAATGGTGTTTCTTGCACAATGGCGACAAGGTTGTAACTTTCAGCAGTGAATCGGGAACAGGCTGCATTCGCATCGGTTTGTTGTGCATCGTAAATACCAGCAGTTCCGCGTTCGGGAATCCACGAAGCAACCGAAGAATCAGCGAGCATGTGAATTGTACCGGCATTGTCTTCAAGCATCCAACAAGTACCATCCGAAGTCAAGACGCCACTCCATGCTCCATCGATACGAACGAGATTTGCTTGGACTGTAATATCATCGATGGTGTTTTCCTCCTCGATATCTGTATTCAATGGCCATGCGAATTCTTGCTCAAGAACCAGATTTTGATCGGTAGCCAAATCGATTCGAACACGATACTCAGCCTCTTGATACTCAAAGGAATTCAAATCATCGAGTGTGAATACAAGGACATCATCCGATGCGATACGGAGCGTTTGTTCAACACGCTCTTCTTCGTTGCAAAGCACGTTCTTTTCAAGGACCTTTTCGGTCAAGTCAAGATTCCACAATTGGATTGAAGCCTTACAAATTTCGAGCCATTGAATGTCGGTTTGTTCCGCCATTCCAGTCAACTGGAGTTCAAATGAAGGGTTGTTGCTTTCATCGACATCGATCGATAGGTCTGTTTGTGGAGCAAAGGTTGTTCCACAGTTTTCTGATTGGATACGGCGGAAGTCTAAATCGGCCGATGATGCGTAGCCAAACTCGACTATCTCAGCCACGAGTACGTAATCGCCACTGAGCACCGAACATCCGATTTCATCGACAAAAGCCCAGGATTGAAGCGGGAAGGTGCTTTGTGATGATGCTCCAACAACGACATCGAGTTCAGCATCCCGGCAATTGGCTTGGTCGAGTGAATCAAAGACGACTCCGCTCGCATCGGCAATCCAGTAACTCGCTCGACAAGTATTCGTAAATCGGAATAGTTCACTTTCATCACCATCGTTTGTGAGAGTGAGTGATCCATCGAATAACTCTCCTTGAATAAAGGACGTTGAAAGCATGTTGATACTCGTGCCGAGTGGTGTGGTTTGGACGATACGGTCCTCAACGAAAAGGTCGTATGTGTCGATGATGAAACCATCTGGAGTTTGAATGGCCAATGAAACATCACCGCCTATGGATGGCAACATCATTGTGTGGCCAAGCGAGAAGACTGCATAAGGTTCGATAGTCGACACACCTGCGTTGCAGGAAGGGCCAAGGCGCTCTTCTTCGAAATCGATCAAGATTTGGCAAGCGTCGAGTGAAGCGATGTCTATCGCTTCTGAAGTTGGATTGTGAAGTTCGTACGTTATGACAAATGGTTCACCAACTGCCGGTGAATCCCCTCGATGAATCAATGCGGTCGAGAATACCAGTTCATCTGGTATGTTGGCGTTCTGTTGGACCATCACATCCGTGTTTGCAATCAAGCCAGAACCTGCTAGTTCGATGCTGATGGTGTAGATGCCTGGCGGTACAGGAGTACCATCGAGGTCGGTCAAATCCCATTGGTGTTCATCGAGTGCGGTAGCCCCCGGTCCGATGTCAAGACCACGACTCTGTCCTCGACAACCAATGCTTTCGTCAACAAAGGTTTCCCCGTCCGCGTTAGTGACGAGCATGATTGTTCCACAGGATGGATCCTCGGTTATGGAAGTCGCATCACCGTCGTTAAGAATCGAAGATGACAAAATAACCGTATCACCAACACCATACCAAGGCTTGGAATTCTCATCCAATACATCGATTTCAAGTTGGATCGTGCTATTTTCTTCAGCGCTTACCGGAACGAGGAGGACTAGGAGCATCACCAGCGATGATGCAACAAGACGACGCGTACGCACCTCTCCCATGGTATTGGATAGCCTTCATTGACTTAAAGGGCAACGGTACAAACCATACGTAAATCAATCGAGGTCAAGCATCGATGGAATCGAAGCTTGCAGGTCTTTCTGCTGCTGCATCTCATGTCGTTTCCATTCAGGAATCGATGCAGGGTCGACCCAGCCCAGTTCACGAGCCTTGTCGAATTCTTCATTGGCAACGTAATAGTTGATCCACTGTTCTCGACGTTCCTCTTCATCCATGAGTTGGTCCTCTGCCTTACGCTCAATGGCACGTTCTCGCATCAACTTGTTGCGGCTTGATTGACGAGCAAGCATAGCGACTAGTATAGCCGCAAGCATGAAAGCGATTATGCCGCCCATGGTATAGAGGACAACGTTCGAAGATTTGGGCTCGGTTCCAGCGACAGTATCATCATCAGCTTTGTTTGGATCTTCAGTGATAGCACATTCGACCTGTCCTTTTATTCCAGACGTAACATCTGGATCCCATGGACAAGGATCGTTCAAGTCAGAGACAGTATCGCCATCACTATCTGGGCAACCATATCGGTCGAATGTTGAGGTGCCATACTCATTTTTACACTCATCTCCTTGGTAAGCCCCGTCTATGAAGCTATTACCAAACCCGTCGCCGTCGTTGTCATCTTGTTGAGTCTTGCGCAGCGGGAACGCGTCCGGAGCAATACCTGTTGCATTGTCACCACGGCCATCACAGTCCATGTCAGACCATTGAGTTTGATCGTTCGGGAATGCATCACCAATTTGATCACATAGTTCGATCATCAGCCCTGGATTTTCTTCATCGATGACTGTAATATTGGTGAATTCATAGTTGTCGCCAATACCATCACCGTCCTTGTCACACCACTGAAGTGGGTCGTCTGGGAATGCATCAGCACCGGTACAATCCGGCTTTGCTACAAAGTCACCAAATGGGTCAGCATAACCATCTAAATCCGAATCTGGACATCCTTGGACACCGTTCTCTGTGCTTTTACCATAAACATCGACGCACTCGTCGCCATCTGTGAACTGAACATTGTCTCCAAATCCATCACCATCTTGGTCAGCCCACTGGAGCGGTTGGTCTGGGAATGCATCTTCTGGGTCTGTGTAACCGTCCCCATCGGAATCAGGACATCCCCGGGATGCTGCTGAGTTGGATTCGCCATACGTCTGTGGACAAACATCCGAGTTTCCTTCTGAAACACCATCACCATCTATGTCAACGAAGTTGTCACCATAACCATCGTTGTCAGTATCAGACCATTGGGTAGGATCGTTTGGAAATCGATCACCATTGGTTCCACCGGGGTTGTCACCATAACCGTCCCCATCTGAGTCTCGCCATTGCGATCCATCGTCAGGGAAATAGTCTGGATTGTTTCCAGATAAATTGTCGCCGTAATTGTCACCATCGGAATCTTCCCATTGCGTACCATCATCAGGGAATGGGTCGCCCGAGTTGGAATATCCATCACCATCTCGGTCCGGACATCCGTACTGATCTTCACTTGAGGGCCCTGCTTGATTTGGACAATCATCCGCGTTGTTACCATCTGGATTGCTTCCAAATCCATCGTTATCTTCATCGCACCACTGTGTTGGGTCGGTTGGGAATGCATCGGCTCCATAGCAATCGGTTGACGCCGGCCAAGTTGCATCAGGATCAGAGTATCCATCGCCATCAGTATCAACGCATCCAAGTCGATCGTAGGTGGAATTGCCCCAAATGGTAGGACAGCCATCGGCTCTGTCACTCATTTGTTCGTCGCCAACCCAATCGCCGTCAGTATCTCTCCATTGGGTTCGGTCGAGTGGGAATACGTCGATGTTTTGAGCTCCAACGATGATTTCACCAGGCCAGTTCGAACCTCGATATTGATCCCACGAAACATCCTCGTAGTTGTCACCATAGCCATCCCCATCAGAGTCGTTCCATTGTGTTACATCATTTGGAAATGCATCGCCACGTTGGTTGACGTGAAGTTGATTCGAGTCGAGTTCGTAGAGATAATTGTCCCCATATCCATCGTTATCTGCGTCGACCCATTGCTCTTTGTTGCTTGGAGCCCAGTCGTTGGAGTCGGACCAACCATCGCCATCGGAATCTGTGCATCCGAATCGATCTTCGGTACTGTTACCCCAGTCGTTCGGGCATTCGTCAGGTTGGAAAGCTGGAGCAGGATTGTCCCCGTAGCCATCCCCATCGCTATCGTCCCACTGGGTTCCTTCTGATGGGAAGGCGTCAACAATTCCATCGCCTTGGTCAGTGGTGTTGTATCCATCGTTGTCTTCGTCAATATCAGCAAACCAGTAGTAAACGCCCTCGTCATTTCTACCGTGAGCTGTGACAATGCGCGTGTTGTCAGGGCTCCAGGCCACGCCATAGATTGTTCCACAATTGTTGTTGCTGCCAGATTGGCAATTCCCTGGCCTTGGCCCGTTCACCGAATCAACCTGACTACCTGTATCGACTTGGTATACATAAGCCGTGTTTCCATCGGTTTGGTACCAATACATGCCTACAGCAACCTGTGTACTGTCCGATGAGAAGTCGACTGAAGCACAAGAGGTTGAGGTTGTTTTCTGCCAGATACGGGTCCACGAAGAACCTGTAAATTGGTACATGTCAACGCTTGCAGAACTGCCCTCCCATCCACCGCACATGATGATGTAATTTCCATCCGGCGACCATGCGATTGCATTTACCGCATCTGGCGGATCAGAAATACTCCATACGGTAGCAGAAGTCGTCACATTGGATACATAGAAATCTCCATTGCCCGCAGCGGCTACATGTTTACCATCCGGGGAGAATGCAACATCGTAAAATCGATCTTCGCCATTCGGATTCATGTTTCCAAATTCGGTTCCATCAGCGGTTTTGATTAGTGTTATCTCTCCGTTTGTACCGCTGTTTCCTGAGCGCCCGATGGCAACTGCAACCAATGAATCATCTGGCGAGAATTTGACAGAGTTGACTTGGTCGCCGCTACCGACATCGACGCTAATTGATCCGTGGATTGAAGTTAAATTGCTTGCATAATATATGTTGATAGTATCATCATCAATGGCCGCAGCTACATATTGTCCACTAGCAGACCATGCAACGCCGTTAACATCGGTTCCAGCGTTTGCAGAACGGAGGTTGATGTGCGATGTCACGTTCCAGATGCGAACAAACCCATCTTCTGAACCTGTAACGATCATCTCGCCATCGGGTGAGAAATCAACGCCGTAGTAATCGCTATTCGAAGTGGTTGTAAATTCGTTTTGGAAGTTTGGATTTCCTATCGCCCACCCATCATTGAAATCTGAAGTCCCATCGCCATCTCTGTCTGGACAACCATCCCGATCAAGTGTTGAATCTCCTGATGCCCAAGGACAGTCATCAAGGGAATCTTCGATTCCATCGCCATCCGAGTCAGCAGCGTAAGCGTTCAGTGGCACTAGAATAGCACTTACCATCAATGATGTAAGGAGCAAACTCAAGAACCTATTATCCCGTAACTGGGAACCCATAGTCTTCCGATGTTCATTTGCTATTAGGGGTTGTGGTCTTTCTGTGTATATGCAAACACAGACAATCGGAACGCTTGAACGTGATATTCCCTACAGATGAACATGGCCGAGGGGCTTCCAAAAGTCAATGTCGCTGTCTCGGACCGCGTCTTGTTACACCTCTTGCATCACGACCATCTTGCTGACCGATTCATTGTCACAGTTGCTTTGACTCGGCCGGGCATTGCAGAGGCTTGTGCTCAACACCCTCCAAACGTTAGTCGAACAATGCGAAATCTAGTTCGCAAAGGATGGGTCAGTGAACACACGCGTTCAATCCAAAACGACGACCGTCGCCAAAAGACATGGCAATTGACTGAGGAAGGTCGCGATATGGCAAAACTACGCACGAACAAACTTGGCGAGACCAAGGTTTTGGTTCGAGATAAGGATGGTCAACTCCTGGAAATCGAATCCAAGGATGCTGCAGATCGTTTGGCATCGGACATGTCATTACTGCAAGTTTTACTGCATGCTCAACACGAAGGGGTCTTGACATGGGGAGATATTCGATTTGGCCTCATCAAAAAGCAAGATGATGAAGATACTACTCCTCCACCGGGCCGCCTTCAACCACTTGCTGGCGTCCATGCAACCTATCACACAAGCGCTCCTCAAACTCGGAAAATGCGCGGGCGGGATGATGAACTCAACCGTCTTGATGAGTGGTTTGAAGGGCGTTCGGCTTTCGCTATAGTTTCAGGAATCGCTGGAATTGGTAAGTCCACACTAGTTGCTGAATGGTTGTCTGGGAAGGAAGATAAACAACCCAATCTTTCGATTTGTTGGTATCCATGTCAGCCTTGGGATCGGGAAGTTGGTCTTGCTGTCAGCCTACTGCATCGGTTTGGAATCGATGAAAAACACGATCCATACAACCTAATTGAAACACTTCCATTAAGGCCCGGAGCTCCGCTAGATGTCGATACTTGGCGACGCCGATTATTGGCATATTTGACTGATGCTTACACGGTTCGAGAACGATTTTCAATCGCTCCAGGAGGGCCGCCTCCTTACTGGCTCATCGTGCTCGATGACGTTCATCACATTGCAAACGAATCGAAAAATCTCCTAGGAGCATTGTTGCAAATATCGCAGAAAACCCCACTCCGATTTGTGTTAATATCCCGTACATCATTGGATTTCTACGACCGAAGGGACGTCCATACGCGCGACATTGTCGATGAATTGCCATTGTCTGGCCTTTCTTTGGATGAAACTTCACAGTGGTTGGAAGAACTTGAACTCAAGGATGTTGATGCAAGTGATGTTCATGAGCGAACCGGCGGCCATCCATTGGCTATCGAAATGCTTGAATTGTATGGAAAACCAACCCATGAAGATTGGTTACGATTCTTAGATGAAGAGATTCTTGCTCCTCTTCCAGAAGATGAATATGAACTCTTAGCAACGCTTGCAGTCTCTGAAAAGCCAATACCATGGAAGGCGCTTGCAAGTAGTCTAGATTGGGAGGGGACGCCACCTCAGCGCTTGATCGACTATGGATTACTCATCGAGTTAGACCGGGGCATGTGGCTGCACGAAGCACTTCGCGAACGACTCGTACGTGAAGTAGGTTCAGCAGAGACGAAGCGTCGTAAACGAATCGAGTGATTCAGAAATCGTCCGCAGTCATGTGATCGTCGACCCATGTGGTCAAAGCAGCCTTGGACATCATACCACTCTTATTGTCGACCACGGTTCCGTTTCGGAATAGGAATAATGCCGGAATACCACGTACTCCAAGACGTGCAGCATGCATAGTGTTGGAATCGGTGTCAACCTTCGCAACTAGAATATCACGTTCTCCAGCAAGGTCGTTTAAGATTGGAGCGATTGCTTTGCATGGGCCACACCATTCCGCCCAAAAATCAACCAGAACCCATTCGTTATCGTTGAGGGTGCTTTCGAACTCAGAATCTGTGACCGCTTTTACTTCGCCCATGAACTTTCGGACTCACGTCGTTTGAAGAACCTTTGCAGGCAAAATCATGGGACGCCCTTGGGGGTCCCATAGCCGCCTCATATACTTCCAACAACAGATAGTATAACATGGTCGGATTGAAAGGGAAAGGCTCACAGAAGAATGCTCGCTTAGAGCGTCTCAAGGCAGAAATAACAACCTATATCGAAGATCGACCAGGTTGTTCAGCAGCTGATATCGTTGCCTATTTATCCAACGAGCGAAAGATGAGAAATCATGGCCTTACTGCAAGAAAGATCGGATATTTCATCCCCCGCCATATGAAAAATCTCATCGGTTTCAAACTCGATGCGACCACTGGGAAGCGTATCTATCACGTCATGGGCTGACCAAACATTCAATGTGACGAGTTCTGTCGAACCTCCATGGACTGGCCTGATGGCGTCAAAGTTGAGACTCTTTTTTCATCCAATACTGCTCGCAGTATGATGGATCAAAGCGAACCTGCATGGTCGATGTTGAATCCGGACAATCCTTCCGGTTTGAAGAAACAACTCGATGCAAAATTATCCTCGATGGGCTCAAAGCATCCTCAAGGTGTTGATTACGTTACCATCGATGAGCGAAAGGGGCCTGTTCACGTTGAAGAGGGAGCAACTATCGAACCGCATGTCCATCTCATCGGTCCTTGTTTGATTGAAGCGAACGCGACGATTCGTTCGCATGCATATGTTCGCGAATATACTTGGATGATGGTTGGAAGCCTTCTTGGACATGCTAGTGAATCAAAGCATTCCTTGTTTTTCCCAGGTGCAAAAGCACCACATTTCAACTACGTTGGTGACTCAATATTGGGTTCAAACGTCAATCTTGGTGCTGGTGTGAAACTCTCGAATCTTCGAAATGATGGTCAACCAATTGGAATATGGTTTGATGATGTCCGAAGAGAAACGGGACTGCGCAAGTTTGGAGCGATCCTTGGTGATGATGTACAACTTGGATGCAATGCAGTCACAAACCCAGGAACAATCCTTGGGAAGTCCAGCATGGTCCACCCTAACACGACCGTCAGTGGATACCATTCTAATGGAAGCGTATTGCGTTGAGGGAAGGTTATGGCCAATCTGTTCGGAACCGATGGAATCCGCGGTCGTGTTTCGCTCGATGAATGTGATGATGAGAAAGCGCTTGAACGAATCGTTGACGAACGATTCCTAACTCCGCAATTGATGAAATTGCTAGGAGAATCACTAGGACGTTGTTTACCTGAAGATGGAGATGGAAGCCAAGTGGTCATAGGATGGGACGAACGTCCACACAATCAAACGCTTGCTGCTTGGTTGACTTTGGGTTTTCATGCATCGAATTGCGAGGTCGTCCATATCGGTTGTGTGTCAACTCCGATGCTTCACTATGCAGTTCTTGAAACACAATCGCGCCTTGGCTGTATGATTACTGCAAGCCACAATCCTGTAGACGATTCGGGTATCAAGGTGTTTGATTCATACGGCAGGAAATCAATGCCAGCATATGAGACGCTAGTTTCTGAAACAGCCTATTCTCTTTCGCAGGAAGATCGTGAAATCGACGATGTTGACCGTCAAGCTTGGATGATACCTGATTCTGAACACATGGTTGATCATCAACAGTGGTTGGAACGAAGATTAGGATTGTTTCAGCCGTTGTTTGATTCTGAATTGTCTTCTATGAATGAACTTCGTCTGGATTCATCAAAAGGGCACGCAACTCATTGGTTGGCTAATTGGTTGCAACAACATGGGCTATCCGTTGAGGAAGTTAGTAGTCAGGCGGCTGCATTGAACGATGGTTGTGGAGCGGGGGAATTGTCACCCGGACAATCATGGACCTGGGGAGAAATTGGTACAAGCGGCCATCTGTTGATCGAATCACTCTCCTCACAAGGTATTGGTATGTTACTTGGAGCTGCATTGGATGGTGATGGAGATCGCTGTTTGCTCGTTCGAGAAACCGTTGATGGTGTCGAAGTTGTTGATGGAGATGACATTGCTGATGCCATTCTACGCGCTTGTCCAAAGGATTGGAAGGTTGCTGCAAGTATTGAATCGAATCTGAAATTATTGTCCAGTATTGAACAACAGCCCAATATGCAAGGCTTCGAAACTGCGGTCGGAGATCGGTGGCTATCACATGCACTCAGTCCACATTTATCCGAACAGGAACATCAGCCCCTGCTCTTTGGAATTGAAGATTCAGGTCACATCGTTCTCCCTTCACCACATCCTCATAGCCCTCATCGATGGAGTCTCGTTGGAGATGGAGCGATGACTTTGCTACTTGCATTGCTTGCATTCCAAGATGCTGGTTCGGACTTGATGCAGAAAGGATGGAAGAAACGCTTGAGTGTTAAGAATCCAAATCGTTGGATGTGGGATGGTCGAAACGAGCTTTCCAATACGGTTGAATCGATGATACGTACACACCTTGATCATGCTGGAAACATCGAAGAATGGATGCGAAGCGGCTTGGAGGGTGAGTCCAATTTGATGCTGATCCGATGTCAATTCAATGGAATGGATATGAGTTTTGGATTGAGGAATAGCGGTACGCAAGAAAAGACCAGCATCAGTCTTCGATTCTCAGAACCTGAACCTGGCTTCGATGCTATGCTATTGATGCGTTCGGTTCAGAATCTCTTACTGCGAACGTTCAATCCAGTTGCTTATTGAGATGCAAGCAATTCATCTCTCGATTGTGTAAGATAGGTAATGATTGCGAGCAATGTTGCTGTTGCCAAAAGTAAAGCAAGTGCGGCGACGGACGTCATACCCTGATAGATGAGGACACTCGCAACAATCCATGCTAGCACTAGGTTGAGGAAACCTACTATTCTCCAACCCCGTCGCAGCGTTAACACACCAATGACCCATGATGTTGTTGACATCGCCAAGATAAGGAGAACGAACAACAGTAGTGATGGAGATAGAATTCCAGTGAGAATGAACAGCACCTGAGCAACCCAAAGCGATGCTGAAATCCACAGGCCTTGATCTGTGTAGGTAGCAACAGCCCCCGCGATGAGTCCGATTAAACCGATGGCGATGGATGACATCCAAACCTCGAAGAGGGTGACATCAAATTCGCTCTCAACCCACCAAACCATTTCATTGAGTGCAACAGGGAGCACGATGAAACCAACCATGAGAACAGCGGGTTGCCGCCATTGCCAACCGCGTAGGAGCATCAAGGACAGTGCCAATAATGCTGCAGGGCCAAAGGACAGTAAGAGGATCGATAAACAGTAAGAAATGCGTCCGAGTGCTCCTCTATGGTCGCGCAAGCCTCGCTTTTGACGTTCTCGCTCGACCCAATCCCAGAGTAGAGCTGCGATAACGAGAACGATTTCATTTCCAACAACTGGAATCGTCCATGACAATTCGCTAAATTCAAGGGGGTTGGTGAGGGTTGGAATTGGTAGCTCTCCCCCGGCAAGAACACCGAATAATCGGTCGATTACCAATAAACCTACCAACATATCGAGGACGTTCGGAATTCTAACTCCGAGATCATCTCGGCCAACCAATGCGAAACTTCCCATAGCGATTAGGGCTCCAAGAAGTATTAGCAAATCGTACTGTTCTTCGAGGTAAACAGTCCCTTGAGTCATTCTTGAAGCGAGATGAACCAAGACCAATCCGGCCATTGTGATAGCGATTGGAATTTCAACCCCAAGGACATCAACCAGTCGTAAATTGAGAGAATCGGCACGCAATCGTGCAAGACTGATGAAGAGGAATGACATTCCTCCCATCAAAAGCAGTGCGATAAGCCCAGAGCCACTCAGATATGCAAAGAACATCGATGCAACGATCGTGACACCAAGGAAGGATAGTACAATACTTGGGCGATGTTGAATATCACCTAGTTCCAGATCCATTTCGCCCGTAGTTCCAGCACGTTTAGCACGCTTCTTCTGTTTCTCAGCTAATTCGATCATACTAGGATCAATGAACTGAACACCGGTCTCTTCCGACGTTTGGTTGTATGCGATTTGTACACGTTGTTTGGCTTCGATTTGTTGCAATCGCTCATCTCGACGAGCAACGGAGCGGAGACCAGATCGCCATTCACCTTGGATGGCGAGATAAGCACCTGAACCTACGAAACTGAACAATGCCATCGTTATCAGCAGTTGAAGTTCAAGCGTAACACCACTGAATAGCATCATTCCAATCATTGTGACGGTTGCAAGCGTTGGAGGTAACAATTTGTCCATTTTCGTTACACGACTCATGTAATGGAAGAGCGTACCTAATGAGATGAATCCCATCATCATTGCATCTTGCCCTCCCTGCGGGAACCACTCAGCATTGGTTAGTTCTAACGAGGCTTCATTCCTCAAAGCAGGAATAGCCAGTAAAGTGCTCATGACCAGAAGTTGGAGTGTAACGATGCTATTGGTTTGATTTCGCTTAACATCGCTCTTGTCTTCGAGGAATCGGTCTGTATGCACCAACATCAAAGAACATCCAGCGACCATTGTCGCAGCAAACATGGATGTGTGTCCAAACTTCCAACCAAAGTGAATGGCGAAGATGCTCCAAGCGATCAGCATAGTTCGTGGTTGACCGCGATGTTGTCCGAGGGCAACCAAGGTTCCATGGAAGATGAGAATAGATGCCATCACGCCAATAAGGCCCCATGCTGGCATGCCGTCAACACGCGTAATACCCCATACTGAAACGAGTGAGAGAATAAACGAAAGATTCCATAATTGCAACAAACCAGAATCGCGTGCTCGCGCACCAAGTTCGCTTAACCCTGCGAGTCTTCCAGCCAGATTTAGGGTGGCTTGACCTTGGGTGAGATTGACGTAGATTTGCTGAACGATCAACAATAGCATCCAGCCAGCAACGTGTTGTTCGTCCAAGGCAACAGGAATGAAGTCGTTTGAAAACATACGCGATTCAACATCGGTAGCGAACATCAGCAACCAAACCCAAGGCATCAGTACAGCAACACCTGAGATCGATGGAGATTGACGCTGGACACCCAGCCAGGCTAGCCCCAGCCACACAAATGCTTGTGAAACCAGAAGGCGCCAACCATCGGTTTCAGCGGGGATGAGAATCGTAAGAAGAATAACGATGATGATGCCACCCATCCACAGAACATGATCAGATACAGCTTGCTGATTTCGAAGCAAGGCAACGGATGTGAGTATGGCTGTCAGAATCGCATAGATGCTGTAGGCACTCAGGTTTGCAATATTGATGGTGAACACTTCGAGATTGAGAAGAATCACAAGAATGAGTAGGAACGGTGCTGGAAACAGAATAAATGGTGCAAGCCGTTTCCACTCAACTCCTCGAACAGCCAAATATGATCCGCCGAAAGCGCTCATGAGCAGCAACAATTGTGCCAAAGCATATCCTGTTTCATCACGATTAGCAGCGATGGAGAGCAATGCTCCAATCATTCCAAGGCCAACCGAAATGGCCCACAAACCAGGTTTGCCAAGACCCAGGGCCTTTGCCGCTGCTGAGAACCAATTGTCTGCTTTGTGGAATTGGGTGGCGATGACTGCATTGGTTGCCGTTACTGCAAACATTAACATGAACAACAATAGATCATCATCAAAGGATACGATCTCGATATTCGCAACCATCCATCCATTAGAGAAGGCATGTAGGCCAATCCAAAGATAGGAAACAGCGATGCCGAGGCTTGCAAGATTACCCGATTGACGATGTAAGGCAAGCCCATGCATCGAGAGCGTTCCAAGAAGAATCATTCCAGCCACGCCAATTTCATCGTACAAAGCACCGGCTGCACTTCCAAGCGCGAGCAAGACGAGGGTTGCTTGAGCAGCAATTGCATCGTCATCGTGACGTTGTGCAATCAGAATATTGAATCCAATCAAAACCAACAAGAAGATTCCAAGCGAGAGGTCGGCACCGAATGGCGAGGCATCCAACCATCCCCAATGATGAACGTCAAGGGCAAATCCATAGAGAATTTTCATCGAAATGATGACCCATGTCACTCCGAGGAGATGCATGGTTGGATTCGGAATCCATTTCTCACCTGCCCACAAGCCGGACAGACCCATGATGATGAGAAGAGGGCCTCCGAGAAGCGGTGGAAGGGCAGTTCCAACGACCCATCCCAATACAGACCAAACCAGAACCATACCAGCAAGTAGGCCAAATCCAAGTCGACGTTCTCCATGAACGGCCATGTCGGTGACGCTATCCGGTGGTGCAGATTCTTCGACAGTACCATCCCGTTTAATCGCTCCAGCCTCATCGGATTGGTCGCCTTCTGCAGAAAATAAGGAAGTGATTTCGCCAATAGCTTCGTCAGTTTCTTGTTCTGGAACTACATGTTCCTCTTCGATTTCATCCTCAGGCTCTTGAATCATAAACTGGTCAAGATCAATCCCACTTCCACGGCGGAATTCTTTCTGGCGAAGAACATCGTCTTCCACAGAATCGTGGTCTGAAGAGTCCTCCTCCATACTTACGTCCTAGCAAAGTTCCGTTTGAAACCTTCTCCATTTCATGAACTTTCACGCTGATTTTATCACGGCCGAAGAGAAAGGGACAAAGAGGGTCCGCGATAGCCACATGTATGGCGGAGACCTCTATCCCGGCATCAACCCCTCTTTCAGCGCATGGAATCAATGCAAATGGAGATGTTCATTGGAACCTAAATACCGATGTACTGATCGACATTTCCCTATCAAAAAATGAAGGTGTTTTGAGCGCCCATGGAGCGCTCGTCACCGAAACAGGTGAACGTACTGGGCGTTCTCCGAATGACAAATTCATCGTCGATGAAGAATCGACCAATAATGACGTCAATTGGGGGAATGTCAACATCTCGACCGATGTTGCAACATTTGAGCGTTTGCGAGCCCAAGTTGTAGAATTTCTTTCAAATCAAGATGCATTGTTCGTACAAGATTTGGCTTGTGGTGCAGAACCGAGTGAAGCCTTGCCAATCCGCGTCATTACGCATAATGCTTGGCATAGTACCTTTGCTCGAAACATGTTCATTCGACCACCCGTGGAAGAACTTGCTTCACACACGCCTGAATTCACAGTATTCCATGCGCCTCACTTCGAAGCGGATGATGACTCACTCAATTCACAGTGTTTCGTCATCGTCAACTATGCTGCAGGAGAAGTTATCATCGGCGGGACTCGTTATGCCGGAGAAATCAAGAAATCTATCTTCTCGGTGATGAATCTCATCCTTCCGAAGAAGGGCATTCTTCCAATGCACTGTTCTGCAAATACCAACGGGGAGAACACAGCGATTTTCTTCGGTCTTTCCGGAACTGGAAAGACAACACTTTCCGCTGATCCAAAGCGAGCACTCATCGGTGATGATGAACACGGTTGGGGAGCAAACGGTGTTTTCAATTTTGAGGGTGGATGTTATGCGAAACTCATCGATTTATCCGAAGAGGATGAGCCTGAGATTTTCGGAACAACTCGTCGACGAGGAACTGTTCTTGAGAATGTCGTACTCGATGAAAACGGCGTTCCTGACTTTACTGACGTAAGCAAGACGCAGAATACGCGCGGCTCTTACCCAATCGAATTCATCGATAATCGAACCATGGATTCTCGGGGAGGTCATCCTCAAAACGTAATTTTCCTAACGTGTGATGCCTTTGGTGTTCTTCCACCAATCTCTCGATTAACGCCCGAGCAAGCTGCATATCACTTCATTTCTGGCTACACTGCAAAAGTTGCAGGGACGGAAGTAGGCGTTAAGGAGCCACAAGCAACCTTCTCTGCATGTTTCGGCGAACCATTCATGCCAATGCATCCTGGTGTCTATGCGGACCTACTCTCTGCTAAGATGGAACAACACGGTTCAACGGCTTGGCTCATCAACACCGGTTGGAATGGTGGCCCTTACGGTGTTGGAAAGCGAATGAAGATTCGATACACTCGAGCAATGTTGAACGCTGCACTCGATGGAGAACTTGACAATGTTGAGTATGTAAAGGATGATCGATTCGGTTTCGAAGTTCCAACATCATGTCCAAATGTTCCAAGTGAAGTCTTGCAACCAAGAACAACCTGGGGAGACAAGAATGCATACGATGTAACCGCGGACAAACTTGCCAATATGTTTAACGAAAATTTCGAGCGATATGCCGAAGGTGTTTCGAATGCTGTTAATCAAGCAGCGCCCAAGATTGCTTAACCAGTATCTTGAATATCTCGTATGCATAGCATTAACCATGCAACCACAGCAACCTAACGGACAACCGATGCCGGTTCCGATTCAATCGGTCCCGATGTCACAACCCATTCAACCGGTTCAACCGATGCTTTATGGCCAACCACAACCAATGATGGGACAAAGCGTCATGATTTCAACCAATAGCGGCAATGGATCTGCCACAACAGGGTTGGTAATGGGTATTTTAGGGCTAACTTTCTTCGTCCTAAGTTTCGTTCCATTTCTGTGCTTCTTCTTTTTCATTAGTTGGATCTTTGGAATTCTAGCAGTTGTTTTCGGCCATGTAGGATACTCTCAAGCTAAGACAATAGGTGTTGGTGAAGGTCAAGGCATCACAGGATTTGTTTTAGGATATTTAACAATCATTGGTTACGTGGTCGTGTTCTTGTTTTGGGGAGCCTTGATTGACTCAATATTCTCTTAGGAAGTTAATATTTAGAAATACGCGCCAACCCCTTCAAAAAGGGGAGGCATCTCGGAAGGGTTGGGCGATTAGGGTAGTCTGGATATCCTTCCGGCCTTCGGAGCCGGAGACGTGGGTTCGAATCCTGCATCGCCCGCTCTTTATTCACAGCATTGCATAGCCACGAACATAATCTAGTGCAAATCCGTTCATACAGGTAATTTGCACACAAGACTGTATTTTTGATTACATCAATAGATGCCGATGAAAAGATAAGGTGGATTGACTTTGACAATTTCATGAAGCCTTTCCTAGAGCACCTGAATATGACATCCACGGATGTGGATAAGACCATTCGTTTTCTTCTGACTGCAATGCCAGAATTCAGTATCAGAGGAGAAGGAGGGGGAGAGAAAGCACAGCGTTGGGTACATATTGGCACTGAGGATTCCTACCTTTGCATAGAAGACCGTGGGGCTACTGAGAAAGGGCCA
>DAKS01000045.1 GCA_002499195.1 Euryarchaeota archaeon UBA443 | reverse complement strand
GGCATTGTCAACTGGCCAATCAAATTGACCATACGCTCCTGTAATGTCACCATTGAATCTGTTGCTGACAATCTGTCAACTCCTTCTATTTCTTTGAAAATCCTTCAATATACTTCCAACCGAAGTGATTCCATTGCTCTTGATTCCATCCTTCAGGAAGTCCTGTTGGTGGAAGCGGAGCAACGCCACGCGGGTCTGGTTGAGCAAGCGGAGGTGCCGCTGCAACTTGTGGAGCGGGTGCTGGAACTGGAATTGGAACTGGAATTGCTGGGTCAAGTTTCAATTCAGGAACTGTTTTTGCTTCCATTTCTTCATCTACAGCATCGGTCTGATCGATTTCAAATTCCTCTTCCCCATACTTGATCTTACGATACATAACCAACATCCAAAGGAATGCTGAAAGCGATGCAATAGCAACGAGATACATGAAGATTGCAAATTGTCCATCGCTTGCTTGCTGAGAAAGAGCGTCTCCATCACGTACTGTCTCTTTCTTAACTATCAGTGGGTCAACGTTGTACCGGTCCATTTCCACCCCATCTACAAGGACCAGTAGTCGGTAAGACTGAGATTGTCCTGGTTCGACTTCTGCAACAACTGGAATAGAAGCAACTGCCGTCAAACCAGCGGAGATTGGTAATGATGTATTGGATTCTTCATTCCAATTTCCACCTTCGACCAAGCGTTGAAGGATGAAACTGATGTCACCTTTTCCACCTTGATTGAATACACTGATTTCAAGTTCAGAAGTCTCATCACGGGTTGGGCTTGGATTACTCCACGCGATGTCCGTATCGGGATGATCAAAGGAGATGCTCGGACCGAGCAAAGACAATGGCCATGTTGCAAACGGTTCGTCGATGTTGTTGTTACCTGTTTCGAACGGATTTCCTGTTGCATCCGAACCAGAAACCCAGATATCAACAGAATAGGAGGGAAGGAGAGTGGTTGCACCCATGTCGGTTAAGTCGATTTCACCTGTCCAAAAGAATTGATCTCCGAATGGAAGAGTTTCCGGAAGGGCCGTTGCACCACGGGAGATTTCTGCTTCACCGGCTCGAATTCGGTAATGTAGAACGACAGGATTGTTCATATCAAATCCGTTATCATCAACAGTTTCTAGCATGACTTGCAATGAATTCGCCTCACCGATTGAGAGAGGTGAACCCGAAGGAACCTCATTGAGCATAACCGTTTGAATGGTTGGGTTTGAACTGTCTACTGCGAAGCGTACTCTTGGAAGTGGACTAGTTTCATCCTGTGCCAATCCCGGTAAGTCATCGAGACGCAAACGTAAGTCAAGATGGCCAGAGTTGACTGCTGGAACCAAGAGGTCGAGACTGAATTCTCCGTTATCACGTGGTGAGGTTCGCCATACATGGTCAAAATCCCCAAAGACAACATCAAACGCACCAGGCGGAGCAGGCGTCTCATCTTCGCTAAACATAACACGTCCAGTTACACGCAGGGCTTGTCCACTACCAATCAAGGTCTCTTCGGCGTCATCATTGTAGTGATTTGTTCCGTCTCGTAATTCAACAGCTTTGATATGACCGGGCTCGGTGTAAAAGCGGAAATCATTATCCAAACTCCAAGCATTCGATCCTAGACCGCTAATCTTGGAGAAACAAGGTGTGACCTCACCCTCATTGCATGGCTTATCAGTAACCTTGAGAATCGGTATGAAGTGTTCAGCCCCATTTGTATCGTAAATCTCTGGGAAGGACCACGTAAGTTGGAAACGTGCACGAATAAGTAATTGATTCTCATCATCACCAAACGTCGAAACTTGCGAATAAAGATTTGAAACAGCAATGTATTCTCCACCAGATTCGAGTCTTGCTTTAGGCATTCCATTCTCGTCCTCTTCAAGTTGGATGAAAATCGATGTTTCATCATCATTGACGTCTTCACCAAGAGCGAACTGTACGAATTGTATATCGTCCCATCCATTACGATCGGAAAGAACAACTTGTGCAGTATACATGATACCTGGATGAAGTGGTTGCTCATCTTCATGACCGACAATGCTCGAGTTGGTCAAATCGACAACGGGTTCGAATTCTTGACGAATTCGATAGGTCGAGGCATCAGCATCCCATTCTGGCAAAATTTGACCCTGTTCGGTGAAATATCCACAGACTTGTGTTGCAGGTGGACAAACAGGACCTCCACCCATTGCTACCTGATTATTCTGGCTATCTTTACCGCTAACGTAAATCGAGACTACTTGACCATGCTCAAGCATGGAGTCATCGATAAGTCCATTGAAGATGTTTAAACCACCTGCAATGGTTTCAGGCGATGATAAAATCTTCTCAGCGTATTCATCCTCTTGTGGCAATCCATCGAAGTTGAAATCATGACATCCAATAGCCACTGTTGATTTACATCCAACCCAGTAATGGAGACTGATTTGTGTTGGAGGATCGACGCTATCTTGAATATTGACGGCAATAGCTTGTCCACCAGGCGCAGGCGGGCCCACGTGACGCTCTTGTCCATCAAATGGCGTCACACCGAGAACGAGTGGTGAGTTTCCATCCAGAACAAGACGGATGGTGTTGTATCCAGGGTTAGTAAACGTTGATCCATTTGGTAGATTGATGGCTTCAACGTAGAATATCATACCACCTGGTGAAGACTCGATTGGTGAGGTGAAAGTGAGATTATAGGAGCCAAAATTAGGATTAGATTCCTGAGCCAAGACCACTGGTGGCTCGACAGTTCCATTCACAACAGAGGGATTTCCATCGTAATCCACATTCTGACCAATCACTCTAAGCATAAACTTGCCTGCCAGAGGCGAAAGTTGTGATGATTCAAAGTGAATCTTACCAAGGAAGGAGAGGTTTTGTCCCCCTCGCACCCAATCTTGTGCAAAGAGTTGCCTGCCCGTCTCATCAAAGACCTGCAATCCATCGAGTTGGATATCGTTTTCAACACGCAATCGCATGTCCTCAGTTTCCCAGTTGCTCACCGCTGTTCCCAAAGAATCTTTGACGGTGAGAAGCGCTTCGGTTGAAGCCTCATCATCCCAACTCCAATCGACAGTGACAGGTATACGAATCGTTCGAACATCATTAGCATCGATGGACGAAGAACAATTTGCAGTATCGAAGGAAACTATTCCATTCGCATCGCTGAGTGTACTACATGAGTCGCCTTGTTGCCATTTGAACGTTGGATTGTCTCCGTGAGAATTATTGATCGATGCTGTCACTTCTGTGACAAAGTTGACCTCATCACCGTGCGCAACCTTAACGATTAGATTTCGTGCTATTCCATCAGGTGCTGCCATGCCACCCTCAAACGTAGCACTAATCGCATGAGTCTTCATCTTGTAAGCGATGTCAATATTAGAAATCTTAACCCGCCCAGAGGTTTGTGCTTTTATTGCAAGTGGCACTTCAACGATTCCTTCCCCATTATCGGGAATATAGTCATTGAATGCATCAACCAATGTTGGTTGGAAATCAACCTCAACACCAACAACTGATTCATCGCTAACATCGATCGCCGATTCGTTGAGGAAAAGAATGCTTTCCCAATCGAAGTTACCATCCGCACCAACATCGATTCTTGGGCGGTCCGGATATCCTTCTTCGTAGAACAGTTCAAGGCTATCCATAACCGGTGTCTTGAACCGATCACTGGAAGTCATTGTTACCGCATAACGAAGGACATTACCTGCACCATCGGTAGAGAAACTTGTCTCGACGAGGTTCTCTGCAGGCTGCCATGTCGTACCGTCATCATTGGAAACCTGTACGGTAATGGTAGTTGCTGGATCTGTCGTTGCAGTCCATACTGGCCGAACCTTTCCGACCTTTGTCCCTGTTGGTTTGGCAGGTGAAATCCATGTTCCGCTCTCTTCGTATTCGGTTGCATACTGCAAATCGACCCACCAAGAAACCGCTGTTGAACCGATGAGTGTTGCCTTCCAAACTAGCTCTTTTCCAGGGTGTTGGAAATGAACCGTCGTGTTCGATTCGACAGAAACCCAATGCGTGCCATTGTCTGCAGAAACCCAGTAATCTACACGGTCACCAATAGATGCCGCGGACCATAGCGTTTCCACGTTGACGGAAAGTACATCATCCACGGTTTGGATAACAGGACCAAACCATGTTGTAGTTCCTGGAGCGGGCGTTGTTTTGTACTGCCAGCTGGTTCCGAATTCATGGTATGAAGGTGAACTTGACCATGTCGAATATCCAGAGTCAACGGTGATGAAACGACGTCCATCATAGAAGAGACCATAACCTAGAGAAGAGATACTTCGAACAGTATTTTCAGGAATCAGTGCCGTTGCACTTCCGGAACGACTCCACGATTCAAGTTGGTCACGGTCATTGTAGTAGTTTCCATCTTGACATCGCATGAAGAAGTGTGTTTGGTTCATTTCCAAACCACGTGCTTGCTGGTTGCTTACACCACATTGCCAAATGGATGAGGAGGATGTTTGGAACGTGAAGTGATTATCACCGCGTTCAAGATCACCTGTCGAACTAACAGTATAAGATTGGATTCTTCGGTTTTGATTATGCAGTACCCAGATGTTATCCTCTACAGGGTCGTAGGTGATTCCTGTATAGTCTCCATTCCCTTGAGGTTGGAATGAATTGATACAAATCCATTCGTTCTCATTGGAGATATCGAATTCAATAATCCGGTGGTACAACGTATTCGCATTAGATTGGTAGAAATACTTGTATCCGGAAAGGATAGCATATAATCGCTCATCATCGGTAACGACCCAATCACGGAATCCCCATTGACCATAGTAGGTGGATGAATGCTTCGTTGGAAGTGTACATCCATTTTGGTCCAAAGTAATGATGCTCTCACGGGTTCCATTGTTTGGATATAATCGATGAACAATGTTGTGGAATGTTGTTGATGACCAAGTTGAGAGATACAACCAGTCATGATGTCGCAAGATTGCTCCTTGGCCTTGGGCATTCAGAGAATTTGGGCTCAGTTTCAATTGCTGAGAAAACAATGCATCAGTTGAATTGGATGTATGTGGTTGACGGATTGCATAAGTTCCATTATCGAGCCAAGCAGTGCTCGAAGGATTGACTTCTTCATCCAATCCGTGGGCATTGAACTCTGTGCTTGAATTGGCCATTGCAAGCGTTAAGTCAGCACTTTGGTTATCTGTATCGGAAGATTCTCCAGCAACCCAGTGATCTCGAGTCGTTGTTGGAATCGAAGACCATCCTGTCGCCGATGCTCCGGATAAAGTCATCTGCACATCGGTAACTTGAGCACCTTTTGGTAGTGCAATCTTCGCACCTGCATCGGCATTACCGCCTTGATAGAGTGCAATGTATTCTGTAGTTCCATCACTAAATTCGTATGTGTGACGAGCAACTTCTGCAGCCTCAGTTTCTTCAATCCATAATTCACTAAATGGAGAAAAACTCATCCCCAAAAAGAGCGCAAGAAGCACGATGGCCACGGAACGTTGAGAAACAAAGTTTGCACTCACATTAACAACCCAATCCTTGAAGGATTATCAAGCGTTTGGATAGCCGTCACTAAGTCGTTTGACGTGAATCATACCGAATTGGAGAAGTTTCACCCCGACTTCCGTCTTGTTCATCATCATTGACTTCAAACCAATCGACCATCCAATCACCATCAGTATCCCAATTTGTTGGATCGGTTCCTTCAGCGACGTGGTCATCATTGTAATCTAGGAGGTACCAACCAAATTCATGTTCACCAACGGCCCGTACAGGGGCAGTATTTGGAGCACCGGTGTAATAGATCTCCCAAGGGTCGGTTAGGTTTCCTCCACAAAGAACAACGTGATTCGAAGTATCTTGAACAAGGAATTCAATATCATTGTCATTGACGAGATAGGCATAGCGGAAGTCTGTACTTTGAGATTTATCCATCTTGAGATAGTTTTTCACACTCTCATCCCATTGACCGATACCAAGTAATAGAGCTCGTAATTGCCACCCTTCTTGAATTACTTCTCCTTGAAAGGTCAATCCAGACAGGCGTACTGCGTTTGGACTGGAAAGTTGCTCGTTTGTAATGGCAAAGTATTCTTGGAAATTTGTGTAAGGCTCATAGACACATCCCACACCAGAACAATCCCAATTTCCATCCTGATCGGCATCATCATTGGCATCAATTGCATCTCTCGGATCCATGGTAAACCATGTGAAAGAGAGTTCGGGCCTCTCTAGTGTTCCAGCATTAAGGGATAGAGGCAAACAGGAGTTGGTCGATGTATCACATGCCCCACCCGTAGCAGGATCAATCCAATTGACCTGTATTTTCAAGAACGAAGAATAATTATCATTGGATTCATTCCATGCTTTCGCATACTCATACCAATCAGGAATCATGTCACCGTCAGTATCGTTATCTATCGGATTGGTTCCGTACTTGAACACCTCGCGACCATCGGTCAAATTGAAGTCCTTATAGTGCGCAGTAACCATTCCATTCATGGTTTCTGTGATGTAAGATTCTGAATCACTATCACTGTCGTTGGAATCTGGACGGGTATCATTGTCGTATTCCATCCAGTTGGTAAACGGTAAATCACCAATTCCTGGTTGAATAACTTGATTTGATGGCGTAAAGACTCGATCATCCCATTCGCCTTGAACCGCTGGAAGGTCAAATGCGGTACGGCCATACCATCCATCCGAATCGCCATCGTAATCAACATCCCAAGGATTCAATGGATTCGCAGCCCAGTGATTGACTGTGGACGGATTGTCCATACCGTATAATGCATAACAGTACTCCCATCCATCAGGTATTCCATCAGAATCAGAATCGGGATGTGTTGGATCTGAAACACCCACAAGAGTTCGGTTGAAGTTGTTCTCGTTGTACGAATTAATCGTATTCATTCGACTAACGGAATCACTACCTTTTGCTTTGAAATCATCAATCAGTGCCTGTCGAGCTTGCAACATGTTCATACCAGTCTCTTCTATGTATGCATTCATTGCGTCCTCTCCGAAATCAACGATTCCAACTGAAGCGGGAACAGAACTTCTGTTGAGATATTTCCCCCATGTTCGAGATTCCCATTCACGTAAATTTGAATAGCGTTCATCCAAATCGATGGTTCCATCATGGTTACAATCGTAACTATCACCATCTGAATCAAGATTGACATCGGTCTCAATCAACGGATTTAGGCCCCACCGGTTTTCATTCAAATCCCATGAAGTAAACCAATACTCGAAGCCATCATACATCCCGTCATCATCAGTATCGGGGTTGGTTGGATCGGTCATTCCAAGAAGCAAAGAAATGAACACGTTTGGCGGTTCACCCGATTGCCAAGCGTTGAAGTCATCCAATAGACGCTTACCACGAGAATCTTTGGAAATCAAAATTTGGAAGACGCGTTGTGCTTTTTTGGTCGGTTGCTGTACATCCCCATCTTCATGCAAAAGAGGCGCATCGGCAGGAGCATCAATTCCATTTTCAGGATTGGCTGTAGCCAGTGCAAATTCTTGTAAATCAGCCAGACCATCATTATCGCTATCGAAGGTTCCATCACCTGCAACAACAGGATTGAGCGTCCAAGTCTGGGCGGAAAGGTTCCATGCAGTAAAGAGCAATTCCATTCCATCAATAATGCCGTCACCATCGGTATCAACATTGTTTGGATCACCGGTTGGACCTGTGAGATTATATTGTTCAGCAGTCATGTAGGTTCCAAACGAGAATGTGGTTGATGCTGACGGCCATTGCTGGAAAGCGTAAGCAGAACCAAGGGTCGTAACAAACCATTGTGGAGATGAACGGTTGGCATTGGTTTCTGATAGTTCAGAGTCGATGAGATTGTATTCCTCCCAGTTGGTCATTCCATCATTATCAGCATCAAGCCAACGGTCACTTGGTTGAAGTGGGTTCAATGTCCACTCATCATCGATAACATTCCATCGAGCAAACCAAATTTCCCAGCCATCGGGCATACCATCATCGTCTGAATCTGCACTAAATGGATCGGTTGAGCCTTTTTCTATGGAGATTTGACCCGCAAGAATTGCTCCACTAGCACGGGAAGCAAAGTCATCTTCTGGAGTCCCGAAATCGGAAATATTGTCGAATAAATCAGTGGTGAATCCGTTCGGCAACTCCACTCCATCGAGTGTTTGATTATTCAAAAACAGACCGGAACGTACGTGATATTCTAGATAATTGACAAACATTTCATTCGGTGTAAGAACTCCGTCTTTGTTCACGTCGTAACCATCACCATCAGGGTTCTCAAACATATCCGAACCGTTCAGTGGATTGACTCCGACTCTCAATGGAGACCATGTGCACTGGCTGTCAGCTTCCCAGCCATCAGGAAGCGTATCACCGTCAGAATCAACGAGATTCGGATCTGGTATAGACCATGTTGCTACCGATTCTGGTGATTCACCAAATTCTTCAAACAAATCACCCTGTAACCCAGCTTCATAAACTAGAGACCATTGGTACTCACACAGATTTGCTAAGCCATCTTGATCAGCATCCCAAGCAGCATCCTCGGCGCGAGTAGGATCTAGAGACCAATTGTTTCCACCATTGAATGAACTACCAACCCATCGACGATGTTGGATTTCCCAACCATCAGGCATCCCATCACCATCGGTATCAAGTACGGTTGGATCGGTCCCTACATCGATCGAATTCAAATTGCTGTAGGTTGTTCTTGCTTGTTCGCCAAGTGTTTCATCGCAGGTGTAAACAAGTTGAGGAGTGTAGTAACAATCAAAGTTGGTCTCACCAAGGAAGTAGCCAAAGAATTCTGAACCATCAAGCAGACCATCCATATCAGAATCACTTTGATTCGGCAGGGTTGAATTATACCCTTCAGCCGTCCGTGCAACGTAACGGTATTCCTCAAGATTAGTCCACCAACGGTCCAATTCTTCACCACCATTGAGACGAAGTCCGTCAACATCACCATCGAGAAGTGCATCCCATGGATCGGTTGGATCCAAATCATAAGCTAATTCCCATCCATCAGGCATTCCGTCACTATCGGAATCATTTGCACCAGGGTCCATCAGTTCAAGATTGGCAAAACGACCAGGGGCAGAGGCCCCAAGAATGTAAGTTTCACCGTTTCGTTCGATTGTTGCAAGTGCTGCAATCTCGCCAGGCATCTCTGAATTCGACTGCAAGCCATAGACATCAAGATAGTTGCCTGCAAGAACCCAAAGACCTGCAGAGGAGCCGACAAGGATTTCATCACCCGTAGGGAAGATGGAATGGATGTTGTTGGATTTTGCAAGTTCATCAGCATCGTTGCCTGGATGTTCAAGCAAGCCTCCAAATGACATATCGTTCAATTCAAGATTCAAACGATGCAATCCAGATGGAGTGCCAATCCAGAGGAAAGTCGGATTTTGTTCGTTAGGGCCGTCGAGTTTCAATGCTTGAACTTCAGCAGGATTACCAGTAGCTCCAAGATTAAGGGTTCGTAAATCGTCAATTTTGTTAGGAATATTTGATGGATTTGCATCGAAGAAAAATCTCCACGATGGAGATGCATCATCTCGCCCAGTAGCAGATTCAAGCGTCATCATACCACGCTGGGTTCCGACATAGAGGACCATACCGCCCCCAGGGACGCTTCCGTGTTCTAGTTCAGTAACAACAACGTTGTCCTCCATCAAGGTTGATTTGAAATTCACTCCAAGATCGAAAGTTTGAGTTATTTGTCCGCCCGTATTCACTTCAAAAACCATACCCTCGCCATTCGCGCCTAGTGCAATGAGTTGTTGATTAGAACCTTCGATGGCAAGTTGATGGATTGCGAAAACCTCCACTGCCTCGGTTGAAGACCAAGATTCGAGTGGTTCAATGAATCCATCCACCTGTAAAGCAGCGACATGAACGCCATGTGATGTGGCAATGGCAATTGAATGCGGACCTGTTTCGGATGTAACGAAAACCGCTTCGTGCCCGATGATGCCTTGAGGGAACCACTGATCTTGAGTTGTTTCGGTTTCGTAATCGATCGTCGTCATTCCATAACGAGTTAGATAGTAAGCCATGGAATCATCAACCAGAATACTCCGTACATCGTGATGCATAATCGAAAGATGGCCTGGAATCGCATTGAACGTTAGTGGATATTCTTTGAATGAAGAATCATTGACGCCCAGTTCGACCTCTCTAAGGCCAGAACGAACAGTGTTTCCTTCATCATTATGAATGTAAAATTCTTCCAAATTAGATAGTGCCTCGCCCAATGCTAAAGCGGAATCGGTTCGGCTCACATCGGCAGAAACTATCCCATCTCGATTTACATCCCAACCATCCATATCATTGTCAAGTAATGCATTGGAACGATTTAATGGATTAAGACCAAAGTGAACTTCCCAACCGTCTGGCATACCATCTCCAAATGAAGGATAGAGCGGACGAACTGCAAAACCATCCCAGCTATACCTGTCGGAATCATCGAGTAATGGATCGGTTCCTAGCCACAAATCTTCACCAACAACTCCGGTAACATTGGTCGTACAAGCCGATAGGAGATTCTGGAACGAGGCGTTTAATCCATTGGAAATAAATGGCCATTGCGTCAAAACTGATCCTTGAGGGAGTGTAGCATAACACCACAAGCCGTCTAATTCAGTCGTAAAATTACCGGGCATACCGTACTGATATTCTTCGGGAGAGGTGTACTGTTCTGCAACGGATAGGAAACCATCGCGATTAACATCAAGCCCGTCTTGATCCGGATCATCGTTCAGGTCACTTGCATTTAATGGGTCGAAATAAGGGCAAACATAACGCTGCGCAACCTCATCGAAACCACCAGCTCGTGCACACATCCATACTTCAAAGCCATCCGGCATACCATCTCCATCGCTATCTGCGACTCTTGGATCAAGGTAAACACGGTCTCCGTTCTCATCAATACTTCCGGTCAAACCTCGAGAAAAACCAGGGGCATTACAATTGTCTGGATACGGCCAACAATACTCTTCTGTGTTGTTTAATCCATCCCGATCGGTATCGACGTTCGCATCGGATGCGTCATTTTTATCCAAACCCTTCATCGCAACCAAACGACCATCGACTGCAGAGAAATTTACCCAATCCTCAAAGATAATCTCATGAACGTCAGGAATTCCGTCCTCATCTGTGTCCGTAGTGAATGGTTTGTCGTCCGGATTTGTATCATCAGGGTGGATGTTCGAAACAGGGGAAATGACTGGGAATTGTGACATGAAGAGCAGTCCAGCAATCACAGCCAATGAGGTTAGTAAAGTGGTCTGGCTTCTACGCAACAAAATCACCTACGGCCTAACGCCCTATCCAAACTCCTCGTCTCCACGCTTATAGCAATGATGGAGCGTTGTTCATACACCGTCGCAATGAAAGAGGGATGAAACAGGCACAAATCATCCATTTGAAGCGGTGTATTCAATATCCGTCTGCACTCGCCTCGGAACGATTCGGATGGGGATGTCAATTACGCACCTTGGAACAGGTAGCCGTGGTAATGCCACGCTCCTTAGTTCTGGTTCGTCTCACATCCTCGTAGACCAAGGCTTTAGTGGAGTCCAACTGGAAAAACGATTGAACATGCTCGATGTATCTCCAGCGGATTTGGAGGCGATCGTCATTACCCATCACCACGGCGATCATGGTGGAGGCGCCCTGATTGCTCAAAAGCGATGGGGAATTCCAGTATTTGCCAACCATCGAACCGTGGCTGAACTTGGACTCTTGACCGACTTAACCCATCATTTCGAAGCACTTGATGTTCTTCAGTTTAGCCAAGGAATCTCACTATTACCCGTTCCAGTCCCACATTCTGGAGCAGATAATGTTGCTTTTGTTGCTAGCCATGGCGGTGAACGTTCAGCTATCATTACTGACTTAGGCAGTTGGACCGATGAACTCGTTCACCATGTCCGAGGATGCCAGCACATCGCGGTAGAAGCAAACTACGATCGGAAACGGTTGATGTCGGGGCCATACCCTGCATCACTCAAGGACCGTATTTCTGGCCGAGGCGGTCACTTATCTAACGCTCAAACAGGAGAATTCCTCAATCAAGTTTGTACCGATGCAACTCGAAGCATTACTTTGACACATCTCTCGGAGATGAACAACGCCCCACATATCGCAGAATCGGCTGTTTTGTTTAAAATCGATGAGGTATTCGAAGGAGACATCAACATTTCATCGCAAGATGGCCCGCACTTTTCTCACTTCATTGGCCGTCGAGATGGTGACGGATTTGCAACAAACGCCATCCAACGTATTCAACGAGAATTGCCTTGAATCAACAACGTTCAGGTCAATGCCTAAATGCAGCCGAATAACTACAGTGAACGAGGGGAGGTTATGACGCGTCGCCAAAGCACTGCGAAAGATGACGATGCCGTAAGTGAAATCCTCGGCGTTATCATGATGCTTGCGATGGTTATTACCATCATGGGAGGGGTTTGGGTTTTCCTCAACCCTTACCTCGTCGCCTTTAATGACAACACAAATTGGAACAGTGCGAGCAACATTGCCGACCGGGTCGAAGATCGCATCGATGTTGTAGGAGACTCTCCGGACGGGACTGGAACTCGTCAAGCATTGTCATTGAAATCATCTTCCATAAATCCCGCCAATCATGTCGAAGAATGGGTGATAGCATCGGATTTAACGCCATTTGAGGTTGTGGATGTGATTGAATTGAACGCTAGTTCATTTGAATTCCTTGCGCTCAATGAATCTGTCACAAATATCATCGTCCAAAGCCCTACAAATATTTCAGAATTTTCGGTCACTTCGAGTTTTGAATGGATTACCATCGATCACGATTTGGATAGCGAATCATTCCTTATTATCGATTTCTACAATGCGGCAGGAGATCAAGTCCACCGATGGTCGCGTTTTGCCCTCTCAGGAATCAGCATCAATACTGCCATCGATGGTGGAATGAATCAGATTGCACTCATCAACGGTGCTCGAATTTCGAAGGACCCATCCACTTCATGGTCCATAGAGGAAGCACCTCGTTTACGACTTGATACGCTTGTTGACGGTTCAACTCGGCTTTCGATTGTCCTAACAGATATCCGTCTAGAGGAAACTCTTGGAAATGGGCCAAATGTAGGATTCAAAGTAGAATCTCTTGGACCAATTCAATTATTCACTGGTGAATCGTACAATCTCAAAATAAAAGTCACAAACACGTTACACTCGGTCATTGACCCACAGTATCATGACACCTGGTTGAATGATTATACTATCAATAGGGCTGCTGGAACTCTGGGTGAATTTGTAGGCATCACTCCATATCAGCGTGCAAGTGGAAGCGATGGTCTGACTGTAGAGACTCAAGGCCAAGCACTCTCCTTGGAAATAGATGTTCGAAGATTGGTGGTGAATGGGTGATTGAACTTCATCGTAATGAGGAAGCTGTTTCGGCAGCTATCGCCACAGTCTTGCTCTTTGGTGGTGTCATTTCTATCATTAGTTTGATGATGGTCACAATGATTCCTGTAATCGAAGAATTGGAAGGAAGCGTTGAGCGACACGATATGTCGGCTCAGATGACACATTTCAATCAGCAAACAACTACTCTTTCCGAACAAGGAATGCCCGGGGATATTGTCACTCAAGAATTCGTCCCAGTTGATGGATCTCTGTCGTGGGATATGATGCGTAGTGGCATGTGGTATTCATCCACATGGCAGGAAGATCATTCCTTCCGCGTCCGTGATGTATTGGATTATGATGACATACTCAAAATCCGACATCCTGAATCCACTTCTTCGACAGCCTGCTTTTCTGATCTCCGATTGGGACCAGAACGCCCCTATCATTACACAATGCCTGCATGGGCAGATAGTGTTATTTTAACAACAAAACCTGGACTCAGTTTCCCTCTTGGGCCGATTGAAATCGATATACTTCGTGATGATGTAGTGCAAGAAACAGCAAAGTTGTTTGTTGATGATGTACAAGAGTGGACGTTTGACAATGCAGATTGGACGATTGAGTCCTCTCAAGAACTCGTCGTTTATTGGATGAGAGGTGATGTTGGAACAACGGAAGTCCGTCCTACTGATGCTAATGCAAACGGATTGGGACGCTCATGGGCACTGCCGTTACCAGCAGGTACAATTCACATGAACATCGTTGCAGAAGAATTGATGATGGTTCATGGAAATGGGGAATTTGGTGACTTTACTGAGGTTGCGCTTACATCAGATCTTCTGAATGTTCGTACCAGTTGGACAAAGACACTCAATCTAAACACGCCGCAAGTGGTTCACGTTACGACAACAACCGATGCCCAATTGATGCTATCCATAGGCAGTGAAGGATCAACAACGTGGAAGAGTCTAACAGGCTCAATTCATGGAACTTCTTTCATTCCACCAGCACATGATGGTCACCTCTTACTCTCTAATCCAAATAACGACCCTGCTACAGTAACATGGAGAGGCTCTGGAATTACGATCGATGAGATGAGTAGTTACAGCATTGAATGGCCTCCAACGGGGATTGATGGAGCGAGCGCATTGCAGAGTAATGTACCAATTTCAGTTGTATGGACAAGCGCTGAATCACCCATTGGCGTCTATGAATTAGGTGCTACCGATACGGGCATGGAATCTGGATTGCAAATGCATTCAAACAATTCAAACAGTTTCAATTTGGAATTACGAAGCAATGGTCAACAATCCATCATCAATGCATCAACGCTTTTGGAGAACGAAACAGTCCTTGACCATGGGGAGTCAGTAACAATTCCAGTCAATAGTGAATCTGTTTATGTGAACACCAGTAAAGGACATGGTATTTATGCGATTATTGAACAAGGATCGATCGGACTCCATGATGGATTCCATGACGGTGCAAGACGTTGCGTTTCCATCGACGTTACCGCCTCTGGCTGGGTCGATTTAACCATGCCATGGCCGAGTATGGGGGGTCGCAGCATCGTCGATTTACAAGAGGCTTGGAAGTCAGGAACTTACCCTGCAAGTATGCACATTGAACTGTATGGACTCATCGTCGAAGAACCATACACTCCAATCGGTAGTGCTTGGGTCATGCAGATTTCCCGATTTGTGTATGAATTCGAATCCTCAGTTACCGGCATGGAGGTTGCGATGAGTGGAGGCGCAGTATTGACAAATCATCCTGAATTCAATCCAACAGTTGTCGTTGCACCAACCGATCGTGGTGGTCCTGGGCCGCGATTTGCTGCGACAATACCTGCTCTTCATCCAACCAGTGATTCCGCAGTAGGAGGAGGGGTCCTAGCCATGGAGGTGACACTTGCGAAGCGAACTTCACTTGCGAGTGATGTTGCCTACGAGGTTCGTCGTGGTTGGTCTGAACCGTATGGAGGTGCAATTGCTCAATCTTCAACTCAAGGCTTGGAAGCAAGTGAAGATTGGACGATCTATCCTGGCCGATTGGATTTACTCTCAGATTATGTTGGCTGGGTGCCTGACCCCGGATTCGGAACAATGGAATCCGTGTGGCACACCGGTGGCCAACCTATACAATTCTCATTACAAATTTCAACATTGGATGCACATGTTTCAGAGGTGATCGCTTGAACATCACATCCATGCAGAGGAATCGAGAAGGTGCTGCAACAGAACTTGGTTATGTGTTCACATTCTTGCTTGGTGTTCTTCTCTTAACCATGTTCAGTTTGTGGATTTATGATATTGAAACTGCAACTCGAGAACGTTGGAATGTCGAAGCAATCGACGCTAACATGAACGATTTATCGGCTGCAATTGAACGTACGGATATTGCAAGTCGGATTGACAATTCATCTTATGCTGAACGAGTTTATTGGAGAGCTACAGAAGCAGATGAGTCTCAATTTACGCTTGAATTAACCGACACTCTACTGATTTTACACGATGCGCAAGGTGAATTGGATACTGAGCGATCATTATCGGGAACGGCATCCTCTCCCCATACAGGAATTGTTGATTTGGCTGGAGTTGAAGCGATTTGGGTTGTCTATCACAACGGTGTGATTTCACTCGAACTTGATCGCCCTATGTTCTAACGGCCCATGATTGCGGAGTGAACTTGTGATTGCACTTCTCGCATACGTGTACGCGCACCTAATTCTCTGAATACAGATAATGCCCTTTGCAAATATTCCATTCGACGTTGTCGGTCTGGAGCTACGCCACCAAGTTTTGACAACAATTCACCTATCTGCATACGCAAATCATTCGCTTCGGCGATAATCAGTGCTTCACGATACCTCTCAAGCGCTTCCTCACTTCGCCCACTGTCCTCATGAACCTCTCCTAAGAGAATCATCAGTTCTACCATCGACACCGGATCCCCGACATCGGACATTATGTTCAATGATTCTGTATAATGATGCATCGAAGTTTCAGCGTCATTCATCTTCGCATGATATCGGCCAAGCAAAGCCTGTGCACGGGCGTGAGCAAGTAAATCATCGGCTTTATCGGTTCGCTCAAATGCTTCGAATGCATGTTTTCGAGCACGTTCAACTTCTCCTAGATCAAGAAGTGATCGACCTAGAATAATTTGAGCACTCAGAAGTGATTCATCGTTACTGATGATTGCTTCAACTTCGGAGTAAGCCTCCAAAGCCTTTGCTCGATCGTTTTTCCTACGATACAGATATCCCATGTTGTTGTATGTTCGAGCAGCCCCTTTTGCATCTCCGAGTTCAACCTGAACCTCTAGGGCTTCTTTGTGTGCAGACAAGGCTTTGTCTGTTTGACCTTGTTTCATTGCGATATCAGCTTGTGAACCAAGAATCTCTGAGTAAACGACTGGAAGTTTCGCATCCTTTGCTGCTTTACTCGCTGTTTCGAAAATTGTTGACGCTTGTTCGAATCGACCAAGCATGAGTAAAATATCGCCTTGAAGCTGCATCATTGGAGCCATCAAAGAGGATTGCAGGCGCTCAATATTTACACTCTCGATAAGACTTAACAATTCAAGATGGCCTTGCGAAACAAGATGTCGACCAAATTCAACAATCTTTTCGATTGCTTCCTGTTCATGTTCTGAAGCAAGTTCATGGTAAATTTGTTCCAATGTCGTCTCCGATGACTTGCTGAGTTTGCTGTAGTATAAGGCGCAATTGCTGTGAACGGATTGCTTGGTTTGATCATCGATACTACGAACGAGGAATTCTCGAATCAAATCGTGGACGTCATAGACATCGGTATCGACTTGACGGGCAAGTCCTTGCTCAACAAGACTATCCAGAACATCAACGTCCAATTCATGAGCGAGAAGGGCATCCAAAGATACCGCTTCTCTGAAGATAGAAAGAACTGTGAGGACACGTTTCTGCTCAGCAGAAAGTTTGGAGAAAATCTCCTTGGTAACATAATGTTCGAGTGTATCGTGGAATGCCCCTGCTGAGGCTCCACGATTGATGAGTTCCAAGACCAAGGGGTGGCCTCGAGACAATCCGTGAATGTGGAGCCATTGTTCGGTTGACAAATCCTCAAATCCAGTGAGAAGGTTACGAGCAGATTCAGAGTCAAGTCCGTCGAGTGGAAGAACAAGACTTGTGATTCGGCCCTCCGCGTCTTTTGTAGGTACTACTGGCTTGAAAGAACGGGAAAAGATGACCAATCCGATCGATTCTTCACTACCAAGCAAACCGAGTGTCATCGATTGGATAGTTTGGAAAAGAATCGCATCGGAAACCTTGTGGAAATCATCGATGACGATGAGAGTAGGTGTGTTCTCTAAAGAATCGATGAGAATTCTAGCCGCATCATCCGGTTTTGGTACTGGCGTAGCCGCGAGATAATCTGCGAATGAGGAATCACCAATATTGAGCAACCATTCAGCTAATGATTCAAACAGGGCACGAGATCCTTCCCAATCTTGACAACGATGATACAGAAGATTCCTTCTGTGCATGAATCGTTCGATCAGTTTTGCCGCAATCGTGGTTTTACCAATTCCTGCTATACCAGGAATCATCAACGTAGTTGCCCTTGCATCAAGAAGATTGACCATGTTGTCCAATTCTTTTTCTCGACCAAAGAAATGACGTAATCGAGGTAAATCACCGAGCGATGTTACCAGTTGCTTCTCAACTTGTTTTGATAAATCTCGTTCGATTAGATCCTCAGAGAGCGAGCGTACATCGAGTATGAGATTATCATCCAAATAACGAATGATATCGACTGGACGCATCGTGAACGGAAGTACTTCATGCGCTGCACCAAGAGAGGTCGAGACTGTTTCGCCCTCAGCGTTAATACAACGGAATTGGAATTCTCTAAGTCGCCCCCACGTTTCTTCCGCAGTGATAATTCCTGAATCGGTTAGAAAGTAGGCCTTTCGTTTTCGACTTACACCTTGAACGTGGGCTTGTCGTTCAACGAGCAACCCTTGATCTCTCAAACCAGATATTGCACGAGGAACGTTGGACCGTGCAATGGCTACTGCGTTGGCAATCCCCATTTGAGATAGGGCAAAAGGAACTTCCACCTTCTCTTTGAAATCAGCATAATCAAGAAGATGCAATAGCACCTTCTCCTGAACGCCGGGTTTGGCAATCATTCAATCACACACGCTCTACTGGTTAGGCGGTTGATAGTTTGGATCAGGAACCCATTGATTGCTTTGTTCATCCCACAACCATCCAGGGTGTTGTGCAGATGCCTGAGGCGCTGCTGGTTGTGTTTCAACAACAGTATGCTGCTGAGGAATTTCCACAACTTCTTTTCTTCCCCATGCGTATGGATCGACTTCTTCTTCGACCTGTTGAGTCTGATCAAATTCTTCCTCATCGATTTCTTCAAATTCTACAAAGAAGTAAGCAACACCACCAAGTAAAATCAAGGCACCGATAACGATACCGAGAATCAAGAACAGGTTTGAACCACCATCAACTTCGCCGACCTCGACCTTGAATGATGCAGGTTCTGAACTTCCTCCAAAGGTCTGACCATCCATCAAGAACTTGAGATTGTTGGATGCATCGTTCATATCTTGCAAACTGAGGTTCATCTCCCAATTGCCTGTCTCATCAACTATGACGGCCTTGATCAACGTCTCAGAAGCAACGGAACGTGCTTCGATTCTCGCACCAGGTAAACCAGTTCCACTAAAGGTTGCTGAATCTGTTGCAGTTACAGATTCGCTTGGATCATCACGAGTTACATCGAATTCAATCGCTTGAACGAAGAACGTAACATCTCGAGACACTGCAGATTCATCGAATACATCACGAACAACGAATCGAACGTTCTCAATGGTCCATGATGAAATATCCTCATTCGACTGAGTCGTCGGCGGGTCATATCGAGCAATTCCATCACTATCGATTGTGATAAAGTACTGGTGCGAATCATCGGACGGGTCGGTTAGATCGTCTAAGAAGTCAATACTGAGTTGATCAAAGGATGAATCAGGATCGATAAAATACCGTTTCAAATCGAGAGATGCTCCTCCGCCACACTGGTTTTCAGAATTTGAACCTACGACACAGAAAATTGTCAACTGGTTTGGCCAATTTGTGGCGTTGAACTGTGGAGGGATGTTATTTGCATCGCTTGGCTTTGAGATGGTAATTCGAACTACGTCTTCAACCGAGTAATCTTCACCATCGTAAGCTTTGACTCGAATCTCATATTGTCTTTCGTGAATTAGACGACTCGTATCCCAAACTGCAGACCATGAATAACCAGGTCCTGCTTGAGTAAAGGAAGTGACAGGAGCCGGTCCATCAAGAACTGGTAAACCGCTGGCTAAATCAAGTATCTCAATCTCAACACGGGTAATTGTTCCATCTGCTCCATCGCTCGCATATCCTGTCAGTAAAGTATCCGTTTCCGCGCGAACAGGTTGGAGACCATCAGGCTCTAGGAGATCTACGATTGGAATGATATTATCATTGAGGACTGTGACAGTACGTGTTGAAATCACACAATTTCCTTGAACGTCATCACAGAAGTCACTATCACTAGCCCAAACTTCGAAAGTGTATTCTCCCGTTTCTAGTTCTTCGAAATTCCATTCATACGCCCATGCGACAGAACCATCAATGGCAAAGTGAGAAGCATAGCCATTTGGACCGGTTACGTCAAACCAAATGTCCTGAATGTCTGAACCCCAAGTTCCTGAATACGGATCTGATGCAGTTCCCGTAAAGAGGATTTTACCATTGGAGTGTGTCGATCCATCCAATGGTTCGTTGAGATAAAGTGTTGGAGGTACCAAGTTCAACTTGAATTTACGAACTTCAATCGGTGAATGATCAAGTCCATCATAAGAACGGATTCTGAAGGTGACATCACTCTCACCATCCGGGTGAGCGGAAAGGTCCCAATCAAATGACCACGTCTTGAATGGGTGGTTTTCTTTAGTCAATTCACCATTTGCACCAGACGTATCAACAGCGTAGTACCAATCGGTACTACCTGGTGGTTGAATCTCAACTCGTTCAATCAAACCGAATTGTCGATCGTATGCAATAATGTCCAGTGGATATGGACCTGATTGACCATCCCAAGCAGTTCCTGTAATCACTGCATTAATGGCAAAGGAATCACCATCATACTGTTCAACAGTGACACTCGGTCGTTGATTATCGAGGCTGATTACATCATCGATAGGCCCACTGAGGACGAAGTCAAAATCCTTCTTACCCTTGCCGAATTTGTAAGCTTCGACAATGTAGAATGGTAATTCGCGACCATTTGCACAATCAGGGTCATCGGCATCGACGAAGGTGTCACCATCGTTATCATAACCGTCTGAACATGTATCCTCATCGAGGATTGTTGGATTGCTTGGATCTGTTCCAGGTACGGTAACACCTGTCTCACCAACGAAGTGATTCCAGTTTCTATCGAGGAGGAAGTCAGATGGAAGTGAAACTTGCTGTGTGAAACCGAAACTGTCGGTCGTCAACTCATAGAGTGGCAGACCAGTAGCGTCTTTGATAATCACTGTTGCACCTGCAACGTTGCTGTTCTTTGCCTTGACTTGGTATCGAACCAGTTCACCTTGACGAACTTGTGAACCCCATGCAGAGTTTTGATTCTGAACGTGAACTTTGGATGGATCGAAGTTCTGCAAATCAGCAAAAGAGAATATAGTCGAGTTGTTGACAAGTTCGATCGCTAGTGGCATGTCCCTTGGAGGAACTGCAGCAGTATCTGGCAAAAGCAAACACTCAGATTGCACATAAGGGCACTCTGCACCTAGCCATTGAAGCATGACTGGGTAGGTATATTCTCCTCCTGCATCTGGAATGTATTCGGATTGGACTGTAACTCGAGATTCGGAAATGTTGTACACTTGTGTTGCATTGGTCCAAGTGTTTCCTGAGAAGTAACCAATCGAACCATATTTGTGACCGTATTGATCATCGAAATGTGAGATATTGGCCGCAAATTGGCCCGCTTCAATCGAATTGCGTTGGACGTTGACGATTGACCCCTTGATTCGTAGTCCATCACCAGCGTTGTTGGTCACAGTATTGTCAACAATGGTTGCTGAAGATGTGAAAACGTGGATTGCAGGACAGTTGAAATCTCCACCGTACATCCAAGACGAGGAGCACACGCCACTATTGTTGGAGATGATGTTGTTTGCAATGTATGCCCGATTAGGTGAAGGACCTGGATAGTTGCTGTTCTGGTCACGGTAGTGATATTCACCAATTTGAATCGGTTCTTTGGCCGTATCTTGAATCGTGTTGTTTTCGATTTCGACCTCGGACTGACCATAGACCCAAAATCCATTGTAACCAGTAATCGGGCCAAGGGTATTTCGGTGAGCCATAACGGTCGAATCACGAATACCAAATCCAGAACCTGCTGATGCGCCAGAGATGGTGTTCGAAGTTGCTGATACAATGGCACCATCATAGGCGGTGATTCCAGCACCTTCTCCCGTGGTAATCACGTTGTTATCAAGGTACAAAGTGTGGGCGAAATTGCCCGTTGTTTTGAATGAGTTAGTATCGATAGCGTTGCACAAGACATCGAATGTGCTGTTGCCCAATGATCCCGAAGAACCCTTGAAGAAGACACCGAAGGCATTGTCCTTGATGTCGAGGTTGTCCATGGAAATGTAAGATGATTCAGCATAAATCAACACACGGCCACCTCCTTGGTTACCGCACTGTGCTTCCGTATTACCCGTGAATGTTGAACCTGTGATGGTCAAGGCGGACAGAATACCTGCGCCTGCGTCATACGCTCGAACTGCTGCTGCATCGTAACCACGGCCATCATCTCCAAGAGTAAATGTGGAGTCACGAATTGTTGGAGCTGCGAAATCAAGAGCGATGATGTTTGATGTATTGATATTAGAGAAAGCCAAATTGTCAACAGCAACTGAAGAGCCTTCAAAGACCAATGTACCATATTGGACAGCCTGCATTGTCTGCACGTAAATCGGATAGCCGTATGCATTGTTGAAGGAAACATGAGACATTCCAGTTGATGCTTGATTGATGGTGCTACGGATGATTATTCCAGATCCGCAAGCAGCATCAGAGTTTGTCAACAATTGATTACCCTGTTGATAGCATCGTCCAGCGACGCTGTAGTCAGAAGGTGTTGCCCATTCAAAACGCACTTGGGAAGAAGCACTTCCTTGAGAGGCTCCACACGAAGCAGAACCAGCGCATATCGCACCTTCTACGTCGATGAATACACCTGCAGGAATATTGACCGTCGTTCCTGCATTGATGACTAGTTTTGCACCTTCTTTAACAGTGACGTCACCTGTTAGCGTGTGAGTGCCACTCCAAGTCTCGGTTGTTATGATCTCTCCTGATGCAGTTTCGTTCACTGCACTCGCAGTAGGTACTGTGACCAGCCCAATCATTAAGGATGTAAGTAACAATCCTACAAGTCCTACACTTTTTCCAACATTTGCAATTTGCATGTTCATTCCTCTACCCACGGGGAAACAGTGAACAAATATAATACTGCGCCCCAATCGACACCATTAAGAATATCATTTCAGATTAATAATATCATAAAAATGAGGTTTAGAATATCACTTTTAACTAATAATATCAATAAAATACTGCGCTAAAATCAGCAATTCGTGTCCTCCGCAAGTTGATTTAGCCACGCTTTTGCCTTTAATTGCCCATAACCTTCAACCGAATCATGTTGTAAATCAGTGCTTATTGAATCGGCGAGAGCTTGCTTAACGAGTTCGATACAAGCAGTCGTAGAATTTTCGTTTGGTTTGAGTTCTGGATAGGCTTCGAGAATCAAGGATAACGCCCCTGTAACGAAAACAGTCGCGTCTGATGTGCCGCTCGATGTATACCACTGATCGTCCATGCCTGTCGAAAGAATATCAACTCCTGGAGCGATTAGTTCTGGTTTTTGATGAGGATATTCCCTTAGATTGCCCTCTGAATCCATTATTTCACCCTGTGATGAACGCTTCCATGCTTTTCCATCACTATCGGATGCACCTACCGTAATGGCGAGATTAACGTTTCCAGGTGCGCTCACAAATCCATCATCGTTCACTCCTCCGTCATTACCCGCTGCAGTGATAACATAAATTCCAGCATCTATGGCTTGTCGGGTTGCAGAAACTGCAACACCTTCTCTCGATGAGGATTGATCTTGTTCACCTCCAAGAGAGAGAGAAATTATGTCTGCCTCAAAATCAAAAATACACCATCGAATGGCATCCGCGACTCTTGTCTCAGAACCAGTGTTATTGTCACCATCAGCACTCAGAGCTGCAGCCATACCGAGAGTTACATTGGGAGCAATCCCCGTTTGGAAGTCATTTGAAAGCAATATCCCTGCCATCAATGTTCCATGGGCAATTGAACCGTAGTCCTTGGGCTCGATTGAATTACCGACAAAATCTTCGAACACAACATCCACATCACTGAGTGACGTATGTGTCAATGAAATACCAGTATCGACCATACAAACACGTACTCCTTCTCCCGAGAGGCCTTCATCCTGTAATTCACGAATCTCTGACTCTTCAAACGCCCACTCAGATTTTGCTGGAGGCAATTGCAACAGTAAGAGGTCCGATTGCCATAAGACTACAATAATACCCATAAACAATGCAATGATGGCTCCTGAAACAAAGGAAAAAATTCGTTTCGGTCGATATGGAATCGAATCAGGAACAATTGGAGCCCAGCCGGTCACTTCCGCTCGCCACTGGCCTTCATGTCCACTAGTTGAAGGATCAACTGCTGAGAGAATCTTAGGCTCCCCTGGTTCGGGAAGTAATTCAACTCCAGGTAATTCTTCCATGCCCCTCCCACCAAAATGGGCGGTCCTTGTGTATCAAGTCTTGTCTGTTAGCAAATCAGAATCGACTACCTGAGCCACGAGCTCGGGCAGACGCCTTGAATCCAAAGTACAAGATAACGAAAATCAACACAATGATGCTAATAATCACAATTGGATTCGATGAATCTTCTGATCCTTGAACCAGATACTCGATACCAAAGTCGCCGTCAACAGTTGACGTCGTGTAATTCGCATCATCACCAAGAACAACTGCACGGACATCGTATCGAGTAATTCCTTGGCTTGCCATAGGTAAGACGAACTCGAAGTCTGTCGAACCTTCAGGAGGGACGCTGAGTGTTATGTTAAGTTCAGACATACCAGCACTATCTAGGAAGACTGTGACTTGTTGAGCTGGACGTAGACCGTTGTTCTCAATGACGATAACAACAGTGTTTGGATCAACATCTGCAAATCCATTGCTTCGAGACAGGGAAAGATCTTCGTTCCAACTCAATGCAATTCGAGCAGACTCAACAACGATTTCAACGTCTTCTTGTGTTACACCGTCCTCGCTTGTAATTCGAACTGTAACGGTCACTTGACCGTCATCAAAGTCCGGCGAAGAAGTGACTGAGAATGCAAGGTCGCGCATGTTTTCCTTAGCAATGGTCGTAACTCCGTTCATTGGACTAATAATCCATCCTTCTGGAAGGTTATCCAATACTTCGTAAGTAAAGGAATCATCACCATTTCCATTGTTGTTAATCGTCAAGGATGCGGTTGTACTTCCTCCTGGTGCAACACCAACGGTCGATGAAACATCAGTTGTATTGAAGCCGTAGATTTGAGGAACCTCAACATTGATTGAAACTTCCGTCAAATCACCACTGTCCGCTGAGAATCGAATGTTGATATCATGACCATTCTCAAGCCACCAAGCCGCTTCTACGGATGGAAGGACAATTCGTGCTCGAACAGTTGCTTCAAGTGTAGCATTCTCTGCAACATCACCAATTCCAAGTTGAACATTTGTAGTTTCAACCCAATCTGTTCCGTTATAGAATTCAACCGACCAATCAGCCTGATCAGGGGAAACAGTTACCGTTCCAGTTACATCAAACGGATCGGATATCTCAGTTCCTTCATACTGTGCAAGAACATCGAATTCAATCGAAGTGTAGTTATCGGTATCTTCTGAGTTGACTATAGCGAGCAAGTCACGGTTTTCATCACCGAGAACAGTTGCTCCCTCAACCCCACTTACGGAGAGAGTTAGGTCGCTGTTCGTCTTTCGGTTGTATGAAAGCATGATAGCAGTTCGTCCTTCATCACCATTGTCAAGAGAAATTCCAGCGGTGTAGTTCATGACAAGGTCACGTTGTACAGTCGAGAATTCTGAATTGAAGGTTGCTGAATCAGCAGGTAGGAGAACTTGGAGTGTTCCATCTGATTCAAGTGGTAGTTCCCAAACTCTTCCATCACCAAGATCAACTTCAACATCGATAATATCACTAACAGGAGAAGATGTGTTATCTGTACCTGCGTTGAAGGTTTGCAAATTGAACGAAGTAAACTCGGTTGAAACATCAACCCATCCACCCTTATTCATGACAAGTTCGATGTTTCCACCATCTTGTACCTCAGCATCGAGTAGACCTACAGCGACACCTCCGCCATTAAACGGAGCATCGTCTTCGTAGACAACAACAACCCATTGACCAGGTTCAACAACTGCGGTGAATGAAAGTGTTTCCGCTGCCATAGTACCTACGACGTCAACAGAATCTGCCTGATTCTCTGAGGTCCCATAAAGCGTGATCGAAGCACCATCAAGTCGAGAAGAATCGAGGACATCCGTGATTGTACCAGTTACAGTAACCTCTGCTGCAGACATTTCAATATCCTGAGATACTGGTTCGTTGTCAACAACGTAAGTTCCAGTATTGTTATCATCATAGGAAACGATGCCAAATCCATCCTTAGCTACTGTTACTGTGTAGTTCTCAAGAATTGGTACATAAATTCGCCAAACACCCGTAGCATCTGTTGTAACAACTGTGTCAATGCTTCCACCTTGGATAGTAACGTTTGCACCTTCAACTCCTTCGTTTGCATCAGCAATATCATCTTCATTCGTATCCCAGTAAGCCTTACCGCCGATTTCAACTTCTAGATCTGCATAGACAGTTCCCAAACTTGTGTTTTCAGTAAACGTCTCAGGATCTTCATCAACTGACCAAACACGTTGTGCAGCAGTTTCATTCATGAAGAGACTCCATGTACCAGGCATGATTAATTGGGTAGCATTACCACCAACATCCGATGGATTCATAGTGATATTACCAAATCCATCATGGCTGACTAGAACAACATTCTTGCCAACAAGTGCGGATTCGGTTCCACTTTCTTTCAGCGTCAGTGAAACCTCAATGGCTTCCACAAGCGCGAGCGAAAGATTTGTGCGTGCACTTGAATCATCATCGATTGTTATCGGCATTCGCAATGATTCAGTAATTGCATCTCCATTGAGAAGTGGTGCAACGACAACAATGTAATCTCCGCTTTCGACATAGGTTGCGAACGTTCCGTTCTCATCAACGGCAATTGGAACGTAATCAGTACCATCAGGGGTTGATAACAAGAAGTTCTCAACCATTGCTGAGCCATTAGCCCATGTGATGGTTCCGTTCATTCTCCAAGCATCAACGATTGGAACAAGAACAGCCTCTTCAGGTCCAGTTAAGCCGATTGAGATAACATCGAGTACACCGCTAATTTCGAGACTTGCATCCGTAGCATTTTCATCGGAGGCAGCCAAATCATTTGTTGTAATCGCATAAATTCCAGGACTGAGGACAACATCCACAATTCCATCCTCTGAATAATCACTAGAGGTGATGTTGACTTGTTGGCCAACCTCGGAAACTGGAATAAGTTGGATGTCTGGACGTATTGCAGTTCCATTTTCAAAGACACCATCGCCAAGATCCGTGAAGACATTGAGCGTCACAGTGCTGTTGCTTGGGTTTGCAATCAATCCAACAGGTTCAGGATTCATACCCTCCTGAACATTGACGGAGTAGCCCGTAACGGAATCAGCGTTATACTCTGATGCAGGAATACTGAATGTCCATGTTCCATTGAGGAGTTGCATGTTGAACAGTCCTGCTTCATCAGTAGTTGTTGTCCAAACAATGCCATCTTCACCAGTTGCGTGAATTTCGACAGGTTCGTAATTTGGAATATCTTGATTCCAGTTTGTCTCGTTATCGAAGAGATAAACCGAACCGACAACATCCATGGTTGGTCCAAGAATCAATGCATCAAGTTCGTCCATGCCTTCTGTAACAACGACGGACGAGCCAATAGCGAAACTTGAGACGGAACTCTGAGCATTCAAATTAAACGTCATTCCAGCAGGTAGACGTTGACTGAATTCACCGAACTGATCAGTGACCACTGTGAATTCCAAACCATTGCCATGGAATCGAACTGGTACTGAACTTGCGTTCTCGTAAAGTTTCGCATCTTCAGGGAGGGCAAGCCATTCCTCGTAGGTAAATCCAGCAATATTTGGAGCGTCAATGGAGCCATTAACCCAAACAGATGTAGCATAAGTAAAGTCCAGAGTCATATCTGAATCCTCGACCGTGACTTCCTCGATGAGAATGTAATCTTCATCGCTATTATCGCTAATTGACCACTCTCCGATAGGAAGTTCGACATAAACAACACCGCTCTCGTCCGATACAATGTCAATTGGCATAAGACCGAGCGGGTCTGTGAAGTTGACTTCACGTCCTGCAACATCAAAACCTTCTGGACCATTGAGAGTAATGGTTAGATCATACATGTCTGGGACACCCATATCGAATGTAAAGTTCATTGGCTCATCGAAGACTTTCATTGTCTGATTGAGTTCAAAGAATCCATCGTCATCGAGGTCTACACGAACGTAGTATTCTCCAGCAGTGATCGGTCCATAAGTTACGTTTCCATCATCATCAGAAGTGAGAACAATCATTTCATCTTCTCCAAGAACTACATCGATGAGTTGAACTTCTTGGTTTGGAATCGCTTCACCAGACATCGTTGTTAATTGGTCCTCAAACAGTGAAGCAGGTACGGTCATGGAAAGATCATAACTTGGCTCAATGCCAACCTCAACCGGATCTGGCAAGAGAATCTCTCGACCATTCGGCATGAGTGCAATCATGTTGTAAACACCTGGAACTAGACCCGTTTGGTAGAAGGAACCGGGGCTGACAATGTCACCGCTAAAGGTTCCCGGACCGATGAACAGCCCTGTTCCATTGAGCGTTCCAACACCCTCGAAAATACCTGTACCTTCGAAGGTTTCACCGTCGAGTTCCTTGGTCAGTGTACTGATACCATCGGAAGTCAACCGGCCATTGGCCATAACTTCACCATCGAGGAGATAGGTTGAGAAATCCGTTCCTGTAGAGATTATACAGAGTGTCGCATTTGCAGGCATGGTCAAGTTTTCACCACAATCAAGCGATGCATTATCGTGTTCTATCCAAGTAGCTTCGATGGTACCCATACCAATCCAAGTTCCATTACCAGAGAATACTCGCGCATCCGAAATCTCTCGGGTGAAGTTTCCTGTAAAGTCGTAGGCAAGGGCAACACCTTCGCTTGTGAAGGTACCAATATCTGAGAAGGTCACTTCTCCTGTTCCTTGGAGAACACGGGTTTCATCGGTGTCAAAGGAACCGTTGGTGGTTGTGAGCGTGTAGTTTTCGGTCATTGCCCAGATATTTCTGAGAATGAAGTCCGTCTCAACAAGTGGCTCACCATCGAAATCACCATAACCAGTCCATGTAACTGTACCGGATACACCTGTACTCTGAACTTCGATATCCATTGATTCTGGAGTTGGTGCATCAGCATCTCGGTCCGCTTGGGCACCAGTGATGTTGAGTGTGGTCTCACCAAGCCAAGTCATGTTAGCTACTTGGCCAAGAATGGATGTAATAGCATAGACTTCACGATCTTCGTTGGTTTCGGTCAATACATCACTGAATCCATCGACAAATTCACCACTTTGGATTTCCTGAATTGCGAATGTGTCGTCAAAGACACCAGCGAATGCAGAAACTCGGATTTTACCTGCAGGTGCAAGGAAACTCCAGTCTCCGTTCTCATCAGCATCAGTCATACCGATTGGAATCCAATAGGTATCTTCGTCAAGATCTTCAGAACCTTCTCCTGAGAAAGCATCTCGCTCGATGAGGATTCGTGCATTCGGCAATCCCATTCCATCATCTTCCGTGACAACAGTACCTGAAATTTCAGCACCAGAGTAATACTTCATGATCTTTACATTTGCATTTGCAAGAATCGCAGGCGTATCAGGATCGTACCAATTTGCAATAACAAAGTGATTCATCATTGCACCAGGAAGCGGGTATGCTTGCTGTAGGAACGAGGTTCCGCGAGAACCTTCGCTGAGTTGCTGACGAGGTTGTGGATTGGTAGAACCTGCATCAGCACCAAGTGTAGAAGCACCATAACCGACGTAGGAACGAGCCAACATCGTATCAAAGAATTCTGGGAGATGGTCGACACGAATGTCTTCAACAGTCAGCGGTTCGATTTCTGCACCTGACTGTTGGTCCAAGATGTCCTTCAGCATTGCTTCATCAACAGCTTCTCGATCCATTTCAAGGACAGGTTGGTCACCACGCTTGGTTTCGTAAACTTCGTTGGTGAAAGTATTGAAATCTTGTCCTGAAAGGATGGTAGGTGCACCAAAGATACCCAATGGTCGTCCACCATTGTAGCCAGCCTCTGAATTGTAGCGGCCAGCACGTGGATACAGTTTGTCATCGATAGCAAAGTAACGAATCTCATGATCACGTTCGAGAGTTTCGCCAGGTGCTCCGTTGTAGTCTTGAACTTCGTAAATGTCCTCGAGTTCAATTATCTCATGGTAGAGGTCAACGATTTCATCATCTGTCAAACCATTGGTCAACAATTGAACTACAAGTGCAATGTGTGCGTTTGAACGGTGAATACTGGTTGAAACTGAAGAGTACTCTTCGACCAAGTCAGAAGTGTACCAATAGTCGCCGAAGGTGTAGTGTGTTGTTGCGTAAACTTCGGATGAACTAACATCAGCATTGTTTCGGAAGGTGCTGTTTGCAACTTCTTCTGAGATATAGTCTCCATTTGAACAAAATTCTTCACTTGGGTTTTCACATGGAATTAGCTCACCATCAGCCCAGACTCGATAATGGAGTCCGAGTGATTCGTCAGGGATTCCGTTGCTATCAAGAGGATAACCTCGGCTCATGTAAGCATCACCTTTGTTCTTGAAGACCTCGAATGAATGGTCAACTACAACATCAGCCATATCGTTGAGATCCTTTCCTTCCTGAATCATAATGAGTTCAAGTTCAGCAAATTGCTCTGCACTGTTGAATTCCTTCTTGAGTACTGACTCGAATGAAGGAGTGAACGACTTCTCACCTGTCTTTGCGAGGTTGTAAGTGATATCTCCAACCGCAAGATGTTGGATGAACATGGCTACCAAGTCGGTTTGGCTTCGTGCTAGTAACATGTTACCAGAAGCAGGAATACCGCTTTGGAAGTTATCTGATACGGAGGGGTGTTCACCAGTATTGAGTGCTTGGAAACCGTAGTCCCACCATGAGACGAAGGCAGGTTTGTCACCGAACTTCATTTCACAAAGACTGGATTCACTAACCCAGATACCATTTTCTTCATCGCAACCTGTTTTATCGGTTACACCTTCGTGGTAGATATCCTGTTCCGACAACCATTGATGGGCATCATTCCAAGACTGGCCATTGAAGCCACTTCCGAATGATCCCATGTATGCTCGGCCACCAAAGGCTTCGTAATCTCGACTATCAAGTATTGAGACTCCAAGTCCATCCCATCGCATGATGTCAGGGACAGTGTAGTAGATCGACTCATCCAGATCACCTTCTGCAGGTGAATTGCTTGGAATAGCAGAGTCAAGACCGTAGGTTAGTTGTTGGCCTGAAAGCATGATGAGAACGAGAACAACTGCAGAGAACGATGGTGTGCGCCATACTACACGGCGCGCTCCAGCGATACGTTCCGAAGGAGTTCGGATTCCAGCACGTCGCCAATTTCGAACAAGACCGTCCCAACCAGCCCATTTCCAAAAGCCAACAATACCTGCTGCACCCATTACTGCAACTACAGGAGTTGCATTGAACAGGAAACGAGCAGCGGTCCACGACATGTAAGAAGCAGTGAAAATCCAGACTGCGAAGACCAAGGAAATTTGACTGCGTTGACTGAATGTCCTCCATGAAGAGGTCAATCCGACGACGAGTGCGAACACGAAGACGATCGGTCCAAAGCTTGCAAACATGTATCCTCGATCCGGAGCATTTGCTTCAGCAACAGTTCCGAAAATCTTGGTTTTCGTGAAGTATCCACTACCAGTGAATAACACATCCCAAGCATTGCTTAGGTTGGTGATCTTCAGAACATAGAGAGTCGCAAGGAAGACCGTTGCTCCGACCGCTAGTGTTCCTAGAACAAGCAACCAAGGCTTGTCACGGAATCCAGTCGTGATGTACATGATGACGACGGTGAACAACAGAATGAAGAGGAACGGTTGAAGACCTGTTCCATTCAACATGAGATTCATCTGCGGGTGTGCATAGAATGGTAATGCAACCAGTAAGTTCGTGAGCAACATCGTCAAGAAGAGCGTACTCAAGATCGTCGAGTCTCGACGTCGGAACATGTTGAGAGCAACCTGGGCAGCGTAGGCAAGGAACAAGATTGCAGGTCCTGCAACGAACCCTTTCCAACCAAGGCTTGCTGCACCAAATGCAACACCAGCAAGTACGGCATTTGACATTGCATACTTGCGCTCTTGCGCCACAGCGCCCATAGCTCGAAGCATGTCGAGTGGACGGATCGATGTGGTCCGAACAAGACGTTCTGATCCAGCATACTTCACCGCACGAAGATAGAACATGAATCCAAGAACAATGAACAACATTACGAACGAGTCGTGGTCCGCAAGACCCCAAGTCGAATGAGTAACGTGAGCAGGCATGAATGCAATCAACCAAGCAGCGATGACACCAGTAGCCTTTCCGAAGTGGTCACGAGCAATGGTAGCAACTGGCAAAATTGTAAGTGCACCATAGATTGCAGGAAGAGCGAGCATACTCCACCAGACCGCATCATCACCAAGGAATGGTTGAAGGATCATAGCACCGATAGCCAAGCTCCACGAAAACAATGGAGGACGTGGGTTGATACCACCGATTGGATAGAATCTATCAGCGTCATAAACGAGATGTGCGTTCTGGGCGAGAATGTAATCGACTACTCGCTTCATGTACCAAGGGTCGGAACCACCGGTCATATCGAAGCCATCTGTTCCCATTGCATGCATAGAAGGAACTGCGTACCATTGGATGCGAATAACGAGACCGATGATGAAAGCAACAGCAGTAAGGAGACTTGCCCAGTGGGCATTCCAAAACTGGCGAGCTCCACTTGGGCGATGCTCTTCACGGTTGGACCAGCCACCGTACTTTTCGTGATTTCCAATCATCGAGATAGCAACACCGATGAAGAATGTGATAGCAAGCCAAATAAGCGGAGCCCATGATTCTGCAAATGTTTCATTGGTCCAGAATCCTTCTTCATACCATGAACCGATAAGATACAAAGCCCACAATGATGAGATAGTCATGGCTCTAGTCAACCAACGTTCTGCGACCATACCGGATACGATAAGGGCAATGATTCCAGTTAGAAGTGCAGTATAGTAGCCAACGAAACCGGCGGCCTCAACGCCACCAAGTCCACCGAGTCGGAGTCGATCAGCAATTTGACCTTGGTCAAAGTGCCAGATTGTTGCAAGATGCGCACCTGCCCAGATGAGTAGCGCGATTTGAAGCGGCAATGCTTGACGATTCCAACCTTCTTCTACAGTGTTGAAGGAAAACCATCCCTTGTCACCAGCGGGGTTGAGGACACCTCGTCCAGCAACACCGACCAATAGACCGATGATTGGGAACACAGTCAACCATGTAAAGAAGACAAAACCGATCGCTGTTTCCTGGAATGTGGATACATCATAAGATTGTCCTTCTGAAAACTCGTACATGCTTGGAAGATAACTATCGACAACTGTAGCACCTGCAATATCGAAAGCAGAGTGAACACCAACACCCGCAAAGACGAGCATGGTCATCCATTCGTAGCGCTCACGAGTATCGAGGAGATAACCTCCAAACAGAACGACAAAGAACGTGAATCCAACAAATCCATCCGTCTGTGACTCTGCCACACCTGAACCGATGAGAGCGAGGATAAACACGACGAGGGAGATTTGTGTTTGGTTGATCGACTCTGGGATGGTTCCTAGTTCACGGAGGATGCGTGGGGTGACAGCCAGAAGACCGGCTACACCTGTGACGATGAATGGCGTCATCGTATCGCTATTCAATTCAACGTCGATCGACATGAGTCCATCGACGTAGTTTGCTAGTATTGCAATAAGCACTGCTAGTGGGGCGATAAGCCAACCAAAAACAGGCCGTTGCGAGGTCTTTGATACCTTTTCCATTTTTTTCCCTCAGAGGATTGCTCGACAGCAGCAAGGCTGGAGCGTTTTGCCCACTTTCGACCCTCTTTTAACAATGACGATGAAGAAGGAGGGGAAATCGAGGGACGTCATCGAAATTTTCGACTCACAAAGCACGGTGTCCAATGTCCAACCTATGGTGCGAGCCTTCGAGTTGAATTAGGCCAAGGCGTTGATACGATAACTCTCGCGCTTTTTGCAAGGTTTCTGATACCGATGTGACCGAAAGAACTCTACCACCGGAGGATATCAAATTGCCTTGTTCATCAAGTGCAGTCCCTGCATGACTTACCCAAGTTTCTGATGTATCAAGCCTCTGATCTGCACCATGAATCAACCTGTCTTTTATTGCCGATTGTGGATATCCTTCGGATGCTAGAACAACCGTAAGAGCGTGTTGCGATTTAAACGATACTTCCATTTTTGAAATTTGATCTGTCGCAGCTCCGTACAGAAGTTCACCTACATCCCCGTCCACCAATGGTAGAGTTACCTGGCATTCTGGGTCACCAAACCGAACGTTAAACTCAACAACATATGGGTCACCATTTTCATCGATCATGAGTCCGACATACAAGACGCCTCGATAAGGAATGTCCATTGATGAGAGATAGGAAAACATCGGTTCAACAATACGTTCAACGGTCTTCTGGTGAATAGTTTCAGTGACGACTGGTGCTGGGCAATATGCTCCCATGCCACCTGTGTTTGGACCTTTATCGCCATCATAAGCACGTTTGTGATCTTGACTTGGCGGCAAACAAACATAACCAGATTTGTCCATCACAACCAACATACTTGCCTCTTCACCGGGGAGGAATCGTTCGAGAAGAACGTGGCCATCGGATTGGATCGATCGTTCGATAAATTCGATCGCCTCCTCGCGGTTCGAAGTTACAACAACACCCTTTCCACCCGCAAGAACATCTCGCTTGATGACCCATGGATCATGTGAACGAGCATCAAGACAAGCGTTGATGTTGGTTGAATCATCAATGATATCGTACTCGGCAGTAGGGACTCCTGCAGCGTTCATGGCCTTTTTTGCGAACAGTTTGGAACCTTCAAGTTCAGCATGAAGTTGTTGAGGACCAAAACAGGGAATGCCTTTCGAAAGAAGTTTGTCTGCAAGTCCATCACATAACGGAGCTTCGGGACCAACAACCACGAAGTCGATCTGTAAACGATGCGAGAGTTCCAATAGACCATCGATGTCCGAAGCAGCGACATCATGATTTGAACCAAAATGCCGAGTACCTGCATTGCCAGGAGCCGTATGAATTTCCTCGATAGAAGATGACTGAGAGAGCGCAAGACACAACGCGTGTTCTCGTCCGCCACCTCCGACAATGAGCACGGTTCGACCCATGTCGTGTCCTGATGTATTGGGCTGATAATTCAACCGCTTCGACCCTCAGATAACAACAGTCTTCATGTGCTAGATGCAATCCCATTCTATCATGAGCGATGTAACTGATGCAACTGAAATGGGTGTTCTTCTCCTAGCTTTGATGACTCTCTGGCTCTACCTTCCAGGTTTCATAGCCAACACTTTTGC
>DAKS01000028.1 GCA_002499195.1 Euryarchaeota archaeon UBA443 | reverse complement strand
CGACGGAACAAATGGTTGTGAACTTTGGATTCTTGATCAAGACAATGTTCCATCCTTGATGATGGATATTCATCCAGCCGGAGATTCAATTCCTGGTCGTGAATTAGGAATTCATGCTGTTGATACCGATCGAGGTACTCGTTTCTTCTTCGATGCTGATGATGGAACCAATGGACGTGAATTATGGGTCAGTGATGGAACGCCCATTGGAACAATAATGCTTGGTGATATGGAATCTGGAGATGCTATTGATTGGACATCCGAAATAACATCATGGATGAATGGAGCTGTTTTTACTACTCATGGACCACAAGGCCATCGAATGTGGTGGACCAATGGTAGTGTGACTACTTCGATTTGGCAAGCGCCTTGGTTTTCGAGTACGGTATCATCTGATTTGGTGAACCAATCCACTGCCTTGTCCTCCCTTGGACAAGGGTTGCTACAGGGAGATGAATATGGTCTATGGTTTGCAGCAAAAGATGCTCAAGCTGGACTTGAGATGATGTTCCTCAGTATTGATGGAACACTACATCTCTACGATTTACAACCTTTTGGTGATTCATCACCTTCACAAGGATTGTCGATCGAAGATGGTTTCATTATTGCTGCCGGTGATGGTACTGGAAGACAATTGGCTAAACTCGATCGTGATGGAGGCTATCAATGGTTGACTTCGATGACAAAGGAGGGGACAACAACACCAATTTCTGTAATGGCTCCTGCCTTTGGAATTCAACAACTTGGTGACATCCTTGTATTCGATGTAGTCTATCGAGGTGCTGATGCGACCTTGTTTGGTTACTCGCTCACTACAGATACATTACAAGAATTGAGCAACAGTATCCTCGCACCAGGTCATAGTAACGAAGTTGTTAGCAATGGGAATACGATTTGGTTCGATTGCGTTCTTAGCCATACTGGTATGGAGCTTTGTCAAACCGATGGTACTGTAACAGGTACGAAATTGACCGTTGATTTGATGCCAGGAATAAGTACAAGCCAACCTCGCTCGATGGCTTATGTTGATTCAACCCTATACGTTCTTGCTCAAGGAATAGATGATTCAGGAACCAATAGTGGACACGCTCTTTGGTCTATTGAAGGCAATACCGTTTCTTTGGTTCTTGACGTGTGGACTGGGATTGGGAACGACTCCAATGCTGGAACATATGGGAGTCTAACAGCCACATCCAGCCATCTGTTATTCATTGCAGATGATGGCCAATACGGACATGAGTTGCATCAATACCTTCGACCATCAATTCGTGATCAATGGATGATTTGGGATTGATGACGATCGATGCAATAGGAGCAAGATTCACCGGGGACATACGCTGGATGTAATTGTTCCTTGGGCGTAAGTGGTTCGCGACATGCAAAACAAATCGTTGTTCCAGTTTCTGTTAAATCTGGAAGGAGAGCAACTCGCTTGTCAAAGACAAAGCATTCACCATCCCAATAGTCGCCACCAACCTGTTCGAAGTAACCTAGAATACCTCCCTCAAGTTGCTTGATATTGGTAAACCCGGCATCCTTCATGATGACGCTGGCTTTCTCACAACGTACACCACCTGTACAGAACATGACGATTTCTTTGTCCTTGTATGATTCATCGAGTTCTGAAACAGCCTTTGGAAAAGCTCGGAAGGTGTTAATGTCTAATTCGATGGCATTGTGGAAAGTACCTAGTCGTGTTTCGTACGTATTTCGAGTATCGAGTAGTACAACATCGTCATCATTGAGAAGTTTCTCATGAAGTTCGTGAGGAAGGATTCTTCCATCGTTTGTCTCAACTCGATCAAAATTTGGTAGACCTACAGAGATTATTTCAGTCTTGAGACGAACATTCATCCGATTGAATGGTTGATGTTCAGAATAGGATTGCTTGAAAACGATATCTGCAAATCTTTCGTCATCAGCAAGATACGAACGGAAGGAGTTGATTTCTTCCTCCGGGCCAGCGACGAAAATGTTGATTCCCTCATAACTGAGCAGTATAGTACCTTTCAGACCGAGTTCATCGCATCGTTGCTTGAAAGGTTGACGTAATGCATCCCGGTCAGGAAGTACAACGAACTTGTACCCTGCAATGTTGAGGTGCTGCCCCGTCATGAAGATTCGTCCAATATCATCCTCTTATGTTCATCGATTAACGACGCCAATCGTGTTTGCTGGCGAGAGGGTGACGCCAACCTTGTCCGAATGCACGTGAAGAAACACGAGGTGCGGGAGCCATCTGCCATCGCTTGTGTTCGTTTGCTTCAAGACGTTGCAATACCGATACTACGGTTGCGTGATCAAAACCGTGTTCAGTAATTGCTTCTGCTCCAAGACCCTGTTCGATATGATAATTGAGAATAGCATCAAGTGTTTCGTAGGGAGGGAGCGTATCATCATCCCGTTGATTAGGTGCAAGTTCTGCAGAAGGTGGCTTGGTCAAGGTCGAAGCATTGACTGGAGGCTTTTGCTCCCTTGCAATCGCTCGACGATTGAAGACCTCGGCAAGCCCGTAAACTTCCATTTTGTAGACATCTCCCAACGGCGTATATCCGCCTGCCATATCACCGTATAGAGTACAGTATCCCTGCGCAAGTTCAGACTTGTTTCCAGTTGCGATCGCCATTCTCCCTTGTGCATTTGCATGTGCCATCACGAGGATTCCACGTAAACGCGCTTGAATGTTCTCTTGAGCAACTTTAGCACCTTCTTCAAGCATTTGAGCAAGTTGTTGTTCAAGTCCTACATGATGCTTGTCGATCGGAATTGAAGCATACTGCATTCCGAGCGATTCAGCAGTGTATTTCGCATCATCGATTGAATGTTGAGATGAAAATCGAGAAGGCATCGATATACCGAGGACGTTTTCAGCCCCAACAGCTTCTGCCGCTACGCATGCAGCGACAGCAGAATCAATACCACCACTCAAGCCAAGAACAATTTGTTCAATACCTGATTTTTGACAGTAATCGCGTAATCCTACCACAACCGCATCTGCCAGTTCTTCAAGGACATCAGCGCGTTCTTCTCCTACATCTGTTGCAGAAAAGAAAAGGATTTCACCCTCAGAATCATCCATGGAAATCCACGTAGAACCATGTGGATCATTAATATCGACAAGAAGGATACCTTCCTCCCAAGAAGGAGCGACTACAACCTCTCCAGAAGGCCAAGCAGCAAGTGACCGGCCATCGAATAGGAGATCATCGTTACCACCTATTTGGTTGGAAAGAAGGAACGGGTGTCCAAGTGTTTTAGCAGCTGTTCTAGCTACGTTAAGACGGGTTTGAATTTTATTGGAATGATATGGAGAAGCTGAAAGATTCACCGTTGCATCAAGATTAACACCCTGACGGCCCCATTCTGCTAACTGTTCTATCGGATCAGCATCGTATTCGGAGGGGGTTTCACCTGCTACCTGCCAAGCATCTTCACAGACCGTAACTCCCAATTCAAGTGGTCCTGAAAGAGTTCGAGCAATTCCTGGTCTATCATCGGAATCAAAATATCGTGCTTCATCAAAAACATCGTACGTTGGTAACAACTGCTTACGTGCAACTATCTTCACAGGTGCTTCATTACCAAGCAAGACGACACCATTACCTGGCTTTCCTCGAGCATGGTCTGGAATGGTGGGTGTTCCAATCAACGATGGAATCTCAACATTGAGTGCACACGCTGCTTGCTGAGAGAGTTCCACAAATTTTGATTGCATCAAAAGATCACGTGGAGGGTAGCCACAAATCGCAAGTTCTGTGCTAACGCTAGCAACGGCTCCTGAGTCTGCTGCAGTTTGAATAAATCGTTCAAGTCGTTCAGCATTGCCTGCAATATCACCCACGGTCGGATTGAGTTGAAGCAGAGCAATGATGCTTGCATCTTGCTCGCTCATGACCATCCCACATACTCAGGTTTCATAGAAATGATGTATCATTTGTATTGAAGAATTTCACCGTTTGCATCCTTATACCACCAACTGCCATCTTCCTGGTTTTGCCACCACCAAACGCCGTCGGAGCCTTGAGTCCATCCATCGGCAGAGGTTGCTTGTGTAGATGTGGTAGCTTGGGCGCCTGCTGTTTCGACAGGAGTATTTTCCTTAATCGGTTGATTCAAATTGAGATCCGCATCATCATCGATGTAATCGTCTTCATCCTCATCAAGATAATCTGAATATTCATCCCATTCATACTCTGACTTTGATCCACGTCGCACCGTTGCATTTCTTGCCATGACCAACAATGCGAGAATTATTGAAATGCCTAGAAGCGCCCCGATCGAGCCTAAAACCGGATTCACGTCACCAAAGATTGACTCGCTAAAAGAAGGTTCACTCGTCGGACGTACGTCGACCGATGGACCATTACCAGTCGCACCATTTTCAAGAACAACTTCAATCCATTGCAGACCTTCTTTCTCCGGAGCCCAATCGATGAGGATTGTGCCGATACCACCTTCAGCAATCTCAACTTCGGTCTGTCGAAGAACCTCAGAGGTACCATCTGCACGAACTACGGAGATGGTCGCATCGGTGGTTCCATCCAAGGTTCCAACATTCTTAACGAAAATCTGTACCGCGGTTGAATCACCGGTCTGGAGATTCAATCGAGAGTATTCCATTGCTGGAGTCTCTAGTTCAAATTCCGGTTGTCGCCACTCCATGAGCCACGATGTAATCGCATTTCCGGCGGATTGTCCTTCACCTCCAAGAACGAGGTTTCCTGCAAGATCACGGCCTTCGACAAGGACGAATACTGTGAATCGGTCGATGAGCATGTCATCGGTGATGACGCTCAAATCCATCGTACCGGTTCCGACAAGGCTGAGGCCACTAATTTCGGTACCTTGCAAGAGGAAAGGACTGTTGCCTTCTCGAATTAATTCTCCTGTCACAGTGTCCTCAACCCACCATGCAAGTCGTAGTGACTCGAAATCGATTCCACCTTCCTCAGAGAGGACGATGGTTACTTCATGTTCCTGTGCTGAAAGAATTGAACCAGGACGCGGCGTCTGTACCTCTTGAGGTTCTGGACCAAGTCCATCAACAACCATCCATTTCACAGAAGATCCTTCCTCGGTCGCATCAATACCTTGCGGTGGTAAACATCCAACCGACCATGTCAGTGGAATGGTTCCAGATGCTGGCGGTGATTGAAGTTCAACGTTCCATATCCCATCGTAGGTTTGAGCTGTGTAGATTTGTCCTGCGAACATGATATCAACACTGCAGTTGAAGTCCGGCGTTTCTTCCGTTGCTTCGAACACCAAACCACCAGTTAATTCAAACTGTGAATTTGGTGGAATTCGTGCCCCATCATCAAGTACAGTTCCCTGAGTAAGAACCAATGATACCGTCTCTTGAGGAATCGTCAGTGCTGGTGAGAATCGCCAACGTAAAGCAGGGAAGGTTTGGAGAACTTCTTGCCCAGCACGATCGATAATTTTCACACTCGGTTCGCGGAATGTGTCACCTAGGTCCGGTGTTGTCCATGCCAACTCTAGTTCAGTAACCAACCGAGTATCCTTTTCATATGGCCCCGCTGCTGTTCCATCCAATGCGAGCATATGACAATCATGAATGATCAAATGAACACTATCCGAAGTGCATGAGTCCGTTCGGAAGTCCCATGTAAACGAGAGAGGAGATGTCAGAATGTTCACTCCAAGCTGAATTTCAACCGTGGTCAAATCGGATGCACCATTTGGTTCTCTCATATCGACTCCTAACGTATAGGTTTGACTTGGGTGCAACCATGGTTTAGCTCCACCAGTCCACGACATTGCTGTAGCCGACAAGGTAGGAGGCCCATCAGGGCCGATTTGATACATGAACAAATGCTCACCTTCCTCGGCTGTCCCTGCATCCTCAAGGATTTGGCCTGAAGCATCCATTCCGACCAAGTAACCTGCGACCTTCTGGCCTTGAGAGCCCATCGAATCGTCAAACAGAAGAGTGTAAATGCCGGTTGAGAGGGTCAAATCGGTTGGAATGAGTAGTGAACGTTCCTTGTATTCATCAGGACTAGGCCATCCATTTAGATCGACATCATCTGCCCATTCCCTCCACAGCATCACATGGACGTCTGAAGGGAGTAATACTGGATCAAGTATCTGGAATTGGACCGTTTGGCTCGGCGAGGAAAGACGGTGATCGTACCACTCAACCGTCGATGCGATGACGGCCGGAGAAGTTGGATCGATCTTGAAGGTACGCGTGTATTCTGATTCGTTGATGATGTCGCCACCATTGAGTGGAATGACACGAACTGTCCAAGTCAAATCTCCAAAGGAAAACGGCGCTACATCGGATACATTCCACATATCGACATCGAGGGACGTAGTATTGGCAACCATGGTGTTGCCTTGCCATAGTTGAACCTCAGCATCTCCGTCTGCAAAAGCATCGATACCATCAATGCCCTCGTACCCAACATCGATTGAAAAGTTCAATCCCATACCTGCTGCGAGATATTCTGTTGATGTGTCGATGAGACCATGGTCTCCGCTAATTTCAACCGACTTGACGGCCAAATCGTTCTCGAGCGCTTGGCCACCCCCTATACCGCTCCACATGTATTGGCCTGGACGTGAAATAACACTATTATCGAGAACGAGACGCATCGAAGCCGTTAACCAATCTTCATCATCCCATCCTTGCTCAATTCGGAATTTGACGGTGATCTCGCTCATTGTTGCTGAGATTTCTGAGATGTTGAATGAATCTGTTGGGTGTAATTCAACCAAAGAACTGTCGCCTTGACCAAGGGCTGCTCCTCCTCCTGTTGGAAGCAGCCATGTTGCGTGATTGTTTTGTCCTTGAACGTCGAGACGTATCAATGAGACAGACCGTGCAGCATCAATACTGAAGCGAGTTGTGAACGAAAGCCATCGTTGTGAAGTCGTGAGTGGGGTCGATGCATTCTCCATAGTCACCATACCAGCAGCAACCTCGTCACTGAACTCCATATCCGTGACTTCAACGATCAATTTTCCATTGGAAAGACCGGTGAATGGGAAGGCGATAGATGGCGTTGAACCAGGTGTTCGATAAGCTGAGTTAGCTGCCATAACAAGCGGTGATTGTTGATCCGCAGAAATGGTCATCATGGTTGCATATGGTGCTGCAAGATTAGAGAAGGTTGCAACTCCCTTTCCATAAACTTCCAGTTCCACAAGGGCAAATCCTTGGCCCAAATTATTCAACAATGCACTTTGGCTGTTCAATGTAGCCTCAAGGAGTGCTTGTTCTGATGCATTGAGTTCAAGACGGAAAACTGTTTCATTATCGAGCGTTCTCGAAAGAATCGTCGAACCTGCGATTCGTAATGACATTCCCGTCATGTTACCGTTTTCACTTGATACCGATACTGCGAATCGTTCCAAATTTGATGCTGGGATCCATGCTGAAGCCTCGGCAAGTCCGGAAAATCCAAATGATACTTTATGGGTTTTCTCACCTGTTGAGAAGTGATCTTGGAATCCCCATGAGCCAATTCGTACATCTGGATCGCCCCACTCCAACAATCCATCCCCGTCCATGTCCAATGTTGGAGCATGAACGCGTTGACCACTAGACATAGTCACCTGAACTTGATTGAGCAATGCAGGTTGGGATGAATTGTGCATAAACATGATTTGGAAGGCGTGCTCATTTGGAGAAAGAAGTCCCGAGTAAGGCAAGGAGATCGAAGTCCATGGATCGGATTCAGCGTGTCGGACGAAGGCATCAAAATCCTGCATAACAGCAGCGATTTGATAGGTTGCAAGTGGAGAATTGCTCGTGAACCAAGGTGAATGTACAGTTCCGTTGGTAACGGACGAAATTGCACCTGCGAGATAGGTGCTATTGTTGAGTGTCCAACCTCTTTCGGTTGGATCCAAGGAGAATGTATCCTTGACCAAACCACCAGCTGATATCGATTCAACAGAGGGCATTGAATTGCTGTCCAATCCTTCAAACATCAATCGAACTCGCAATGAACCGTAACGTTCCCAATCAACTGCGTCGAGATGAACTCTCGTACCCTCAATGGATTCAAAACCTGAAATATTGTCTCCGGTTTGTGCATCGATAAGCGTCCAATGCAGAGTGGATCCCAGTGGCATATCTGCATTGATGTGCATTGGTGCATATGGACCTTCAGCCAATGAGAAACTGTTGGATGTATTGTAGCCGAATGTCGGGCTGGTCCATGCCGTCGTGGGAGGAATGACGACCTTGACATCGTCAACAAACCAATAATCGCAACATGTACCGCTACCAGAAGTTTGCTGAATGCGGAATTGGGAAGTGGAGTGAAGAGCTGCTACCGGCAGAGTGGTTGAGTATTGGAAGTTGCTAGTTTGTGAGCCACCACCTTGGAATGTATGGAACGTTGTCCATTGACCATTTGCAGTTTTGTATTTTAATTGGAGATTTTCTCCTGAATCAGGAGTTTCCCCACATCCTGAACGACCTTCGTGAACCCATGCATGGAATGGGATATTTGACCGACCAGCGAGATTTGTTGCTGGTGAAGTTGCGTGGGTAGAACCAGCATAGGTTCGAAGTGAACCTCCAGAACTACCATTGTAACCACAAGATTGGGAAGTCCAGTGAGTACTGTAACTGTTAGAAAAAGTCCAGCCTTGTGCTCCATTGTTGAAGTCATACCCTGGAGCTGACCCATCACCGCTGAGTATACCTGCCTGAGAAAATGTGTTGTTGTGATTTGCATCCACATGGTTCCAAGATGAGTCTCCTTCCCAAAGCAATGTCTGAGAATTTTCCATAGTCGCAGATTGAACGGTCATGTCGAGAGAAGTGATTGCACCAGTGCTTGTTGGTACATCGAGTTCAAATGGTGACAGACTGATTTGCCCTGGCCGGACATCGACGGTTACTGGCGTTCCTTCTGAGACCAAATCAGCCCCCTGCGCCTCACTAAGAAGCGTTGCTGGAGCGGGCGGAACAAGGGATACGTACGGCCCCATGACGAACAAAAACAGCACGAACAATGCGATGCCTCGTCCCTTGGAAGAGCCGGCCATGAGTTTGCCTAATTTTCAAAGGACTTGAATGTGTCAGTCCTTTCAACTGCTCCGAATCAAGGGAGAGGTTGAAAACGAAGGTGCATTTCGCAGGCCATGGTTCGACCAAGCCCTGCGGGTGAACTCGATGCTGTCGCTCTTGAAACAGCTCTTCTTGAAACGTGGAAGAACGAACACACATTCCAGCAGTCAATCGATTCCAACAGAGAAGGAGCACCTTTCATTTTCCTCGAGGGTCCACCGACCGCCAACGGAAAACCAGGGATTCACCACGTTGTGGCTCGGGCATACAAGGATCTTGTCTGCCGGTGGAAGTCGATGGAAGGTTTTCTTGTCGAACGTAAAGGAGGCTGGGATACACATGGCCTTCCCGTCGAAATCGAAGTGCAAAAGCGACTTGACCTCATGAGTAATGAGGCCATTGAAAACTTTGGAATGCAGGCCTTCAATGATGCCTGTCGAGAAAGCGTTTGGACCTATGAAAGTGCATGGCGTGAAATGACTGAGCGCATGGCTTACTGGGTTGATTTAGATAATCCATACGTCACACTACACAACGATTACGTTGAATCTTGCTGGTGGGCACTCAAGCAAATGTTCGACAAGGATTTGTTGTATCGTGGACACAAAGTTCTGCCATACTGCCCACAAACGGGGACATCCTACTCCAGTCACGAAGTTGCCCTTGGTTACAAGGAGGTTGAGGAGCCATCCGTTTATGTAAAGTTCAAACTGATCGACGATTCAGCATCAATCCTCGCTTGGACCACAACACCTTGGACTCTTCCAGGCAACGTTGGTCTTGCTGTTGGACCGGATGTTACCTATGCGCGATGTCGTGTTCGTGAAGAGCCAGAGGGCTGGCAGGGACGCGGTGGTGCTTCGGTTGGCGAGGAGTTGATTTTGGCAAAGGATTTGATGGGTGAAGTTCTTCGTCACCATGTTGATATTATCGAGGAAATTTCAGGGTCGGAACTCGTTGGTAAATCCTACGAGCCACTCTTCCCAGAGGCTGTACCACGAGGCGATTCATCAACTGCATGGACGATTCTATCTGCTGATTGGGTTACTACAACCGATGGTACTGGTGTCGTTCACACAGCGGTCATGTACGGTGAAGATGACTACAATTTGGGAATGGAAGTCGGACTACCTGCTTATCACACGGTCAATATCGAAGGATGTTTCGTTGACGGAGTCCACCCTCAACTCGATGGAAGATATGTCAAATCGTGCGACGATACGGTAATGGAAATCCTTGTCGGACGAAGCGAACTTATTCCATCAGGACTTCTCTATCGTGAGAAAAGTTACCTCCACGATTATCCACACTGCTGGAGAACCGATCACCCACTACTCTACTACGCCATGGATTCATGGTTTGTTCGAATGACTGCAGTGAAGGAACGCCTTCTTGAATTCAACGATGGTGTCGAATGGGCGCCCGATTGGGTTGGCGAAGGTCGATTTGGTGAATGGCTACGAAATGTCAAGGATTGGGCTATTTCCAGAGAACGTTACTGGGGAACGCCTCTACCGGTTTGGAGAGACGAGGATGGAGTCATGAAATGTATTGGCTCAATTGCTGAGTTACAAGAAGAAGTTGCTAAAGCCAATGCTGCTGGATTAGACAATCCGGAATGCCCAGATGATGTCGATTTGCACCGGCCTGTTGTCGATGCATTCACACTTGTTTCAGACAATGGAAAACCAATGCATAGAGAACCATTTGTCATGGATTGCTGGTTTGATTCTGGTTGTGCACCATTCGCTCAATGGCACCATCCTTTCGATGAAAACAAGACCTTTGATTCATCTTTCCCTGTCGATTACATCTGTGAAGGTGTAGACCAAACACGTGGTTGGTTCTACACACTCCTTGCGGTTTCAACGACCGTCTTTGATTCACCTGCCTACAAGCGCTGTCTTTCACTTGGTTTGATTCTAGATGCTGAAGGCAAGAAGATGTCGAAGTCAAGAGGGAACATCGTCGACCCTTGGGATCACTTCAATCGAGAGGGTGCTGATGCAACTCGTTGGTACATGGTTACAGCCGGCGCTCCTTGGAATCCACTCAAATTTGACTCCAATGGTGTTCGCGAAACATATGCAAAGATGTTCCTCACATTATGGAACGTCTATCGTTTCCATGCCGATTATGCAGCCTTGGACTCCTTCGATCCCGTCGCCTCAGAATCACCCGTTGCACAGCGTTCCCGACTCGATCGTTGGATTCTCTCCAAACTTCATTCGACTGCGAAAGCATATCATGAGGGATTTACCAATTGGAACTTCCACAAAGCTTGTCGTGAACTTGAAGATTTCATTGTCAATGATTTGTCTAATTGGTACGTTCGCCGAAGTCGACGACGACTATGGGAAGAAGCCGATTCCGGCGACAAACTGGCTTGCCAACATACCTTGCATGAAATTCTCGTAATCTTGTGCCGATTAATTGCACCTGTCAGTCCATTCATGGTCGACACGATCCATCGAAACTTAACCGGAGAGACCGTTCATACAGCATCATGGCCGATGGGAACGCCTGGTTCAACCGAGGGTGCTACCGCTGATGCATGGAATGAAGACCTTGTTGCAGCAACTACAGAACTTCCTCCACAGGACATGGGTCTTGAACATGAAATGGAACTTGTTCGTGAATTAGCGGAAACAGGAAGAAGGATCAGAATCGATGCCCAGCGACGTCAGCGGCTTCCGTGTGCTGAGGGGTGGATTGTTGCCGGTCCTGATTTACAACCCTATCACGACCTATTGTGTGAAGAATTGAATGTTGAGAGCATCTCGGTTGAAACGGACCTCGATCGCTTCCAACAAGTCGAGCTCGCTGTGAATTTCCGTGCCCTTGCTCCTAGAGCAAAAGGCGATGTCAACGCTATCGCAGGTCAAATCAAGAATCACTCCGACCAAGAAACACTCCTGTCCGATATTCGCAATGGATCATGCACTATACTAGGTGTTGACATTCTTGAATCGGATATTGAAGTTCGACGGACAGAACGTGAAGGATACGCTGCTGCTACCATTACGATTGGAGAAGGTGATGACGCATCCCATGTCAGTTTGGTTCTTGATATGCAAGATACGCCTCATCTTCTTTCCAAGGGACTCGCTCGTGATATCACGCGTCGAATTCAATCCAAGCGAAAGGATATGGATTTGGAAATTGAAGCCATGATCGACGTTGAAGTATGGATGAGTGGAGCACCTGAACTATTCGAGGAAGATCAAGTATGGATTGCAAAAGAAACTCGTGCATCCGGTATCATCTTCAACGTGGAACAAAATCCAAGCGATGCTGAAGCATTCGATGTTGATGGAGCACAAATCGCTTATCGTGTTCACAAAATTTGAGGTTGAGAAATGCGGGTGATTTCGCTCGTTCCAAGCCTCACATTGACTCTTGCAGACTTGGGTCTTGAACCATCTCAACTAGTTGGTCGAACGCCTTGGTGCATCCACCCTGAATCGTTCGTCAAGAATATCCCAGTTGTTGGAGGAACGAAAACACCGAATATCAACAAAATACGAAACGCAAGACCGGACTTGGTCATAATGGATCGTGAAGAAAATCCAAAGGATGTCTATGAAGAACTCACCAAACTAGGTATCGAGACATATGTCAGTACAGTTGAACGACCAAGTGATGTTCCAAACCTATTGCTCGAGCTTGGACGTCGATTAAATCTTGAGGAAAAAGCCAACTCACTTGCTGAAGCAATTGAACAAGAGTTAGTCGCCTGTGAGCGAGGTTCAGGGCCAGTCGTTTTACCCATGATTTGGCATGAACCTCTGATGGCGGTCTCACCACAGAAGTATTCCGGAGCCTTACTCGAAACCTGTGGTTTCCAAGTTCCTGATATCGACCCCAATGGCAATGGATATCCTGTCGTGACTGCTGAACAGATCCATTCTCATGGAATTGAAGGACTGCTTCTTTCGAGCGAACCTCATGAATTCTCCAAGCAGGAAGGAGAATCGATCTGTGATGCTGTTGAAGCATTTGGCGGTCAGCGACCTTGGACTCAATGCATCGATGGTGAGGCGTTAACATGGTTTGGCAGTCACACTCTCACAGGGCTTCGCACCTTTAGCACGCTTTGCAAGGATTTGAAAACGGCTGATGTGTAGGCCGACCATGCGCAGAGGGTTTCTCGCTATCATGCTGGTTTGCAGCATGGTTCTAGCGGGATGTTATGGTGATGGAGAATCCATCGTCGAAACTGAAGATGTTAAACCAACGTGGGAGGATTACGTTCTCATTGATGAACAATCGCATGAATCTCCTCGAGAGTTCATTACAGTCGATTTGCGTACCAATGAAACAACCAACATGACTTGGGCTGTATTTGATGAATCCAAAGGCGGAAATTGTTGTGAGCATTACATTGCTACAACCATTTCTGGATCGATTCTCAACATCGGAGGAGAGTACCCTGTCTGGTCAGTTGATCGTGGACATGACTGGGACACATGGATTCCTGGCGTAACACCCGATTTGCAATGTCGAACATTTGTCCCAACCAATCCTGGTACCGAGGGTCTAGGCGAAGGAAGTATTGTTCAAGCAACCAATGGTGACATAATTTCCATGTCTTGGTTCCCGTACCCTGGTGGCGATCTCAAGCTTGACAAATTCTATGCAATCCTATACGATGATTCGGAAATGGAATGGAAATGGTGCTACAATCGAATAACCGAACCCTTCTATGACCGAAGTTGGCAAGTTGAAGTTGTTGGGCCGATTACATCGAGTATAGGAAATGGCGAATGGGCATCTCTTGTCGTATCCAATTTCTGGCATCAAACCCAAAATGCAGGGGGACAGATTTCTGTTGATGGATTGAATTACTATCCTATTCAATTTCCTGGCCGTTCATCAACACAGCCCGATATTGAGGTCGATTTGGACTTCACTAACTCTTCGCTTGACTTTTACTGGGATGTGAATAAGCCTCACAAAGAGATGCGCGCTTTTGCAGTTCCAAGTGGGGGATTACTATTCCCACAGTACTTCGATAATGGTAACGCTGCATTCCTAGATACTACTCTCTCGTGGAACGAACTTGCCGTACAATTCCCAAGTGAATATTGTCAAATCGATATGACTGGAACAATTCACTGCGTCGCAAATGCAGGAACCACTTTTACACACTATACTTCCGTGGATGGTGCTGTTAGTTGGAATAATTACACCTACAACCTCAGTGATGCTGCTTCGAGTATCGAAGAGTGGGAATTCCAGGCCAATGGAGAACATGACCTCTTCGTACTCAACGTGCGATACCAATCAAGCGAAGGACCGGATGTGGATGTTCTGTTCCATACCAGAGATTATACTCAAGATCTCAGCCCTGATACTCTCACTTACATCGGACAAGGAGATTTAGACTCAACATCAGGAGCTGGAAACGACATTCGATTCGATTTCGCGAGTTTGGCTATTCTTCGTGATGGAGGCGTCGTTGTCGCTTACCATGATTCAACACACGTAGACCCCTTGTTTGCGGTTGAACTCAACCTACCTGATTACCAATAATAAGGTCGTTTCAAGGGTTATCCTCAAAAGCCCTTGACAGACGATACAATGCGATGGTGCTGACAAACTTACCAGGTATTGGCGAGAGATTGATGAAGCGACTAGACGAACATTTCGGTGGCCGTCATGAACTTATCAAAACCCTAGAATCGGGTGACATCTCTCGAATTGCTGAGGTTGAAGGCATTTCGGCTAAACGGGCTTTATCCCTTGCGCGTGAATACAATGGGGCTGAAGCATTCTTCCTTGCAACTCCTGAGGCAGAGAAGTTGCATGGACAACTAATCGCCTCTATGCAACGATTTGCCTCGAACGCAGCAAGTTCATCTCGAATGCAAATGCTGATGCCTCTTCATCAGATCGACGAGCGCCGAGAACGTTGTCGTCAAATGTTGTCTTTTGCTCAAGAAGCACCCGAAGCATTTGCTCACCTACGTTCGTTGTTGAAAGAATTGAGTTACACTCGTCGACCAACTCAACGTTATGAACGAGTAATAGTAAGTCAACAGGAACATCCTGAATGGAATCAATATGTTCGCATCTTAACCCCAAGTGCTCAAGAGTCGTGGAAGGATTACACCGTCTTCAAGACCGTTACTTGGGTTGGTCGCAACGGCCCGGATGATGTTCCTCCTGGATGGTTAGTTCTTCCTGATGGTGGGCGCACGGACGTCATGGTTCCCGAATATACTCTCGATTGGTTCACAAATAATCGTAGGGCACTAAAGGTAATTCTAGATCTTATGCAGTGGAAAAATGAGGGAAAGGAAACCATTCATTCCACATTGGAAACTATTTTGCAAGAGACCGAAGGATTGGAACAACTTGCAACGGTATTTTCGATGATGAATGATTCCGGCGATGTTGAAACTATGGAAGGTATTCGGGACGGTTTGTGGAATATGGCCAAGGGAATGGAAGATGATTTGAATCAACGGATTTCAGCAGGAATGGAAACTGCATCGCTCGATTTGACAGGTTCTGATATGCTCGAAGCACTCGCTGATGCAGCCACATTCCAGCGAAAACTTGCATCGGCTACGGAAGATGTCATCACAGATATTCTTGAACAAGGGCGTAACGATTTTTCAGCCTATCTAGAACCGAGCGGATTACAAGCACCGTTTGACCTCTATGCCTCAAATTGGCCGGTCAAACTCAATCGTTCTGTCTTGGATAAGATCAATGATGAACTTGAACGACGAATCAATGACAGCCGTAACGATCACCTGCTTCGCTTAGCTACGAAACTTGCAGACCTCAAACCATTGTGTGAAACAACAATTCAGCGCTTGATTGAGCATGACATGTGGTACAGTATTGCTTCATGGGCAATGCATCACAATGCGCAGCTTCCGCAATTGGTCCACCATGGAATTTGGTTTGAGAACGGACGTCATCTGTTTATCGATGGCGAGGTTCAGCCAGTCAACTACGGATTAGGTTTGGCTGCTCCCAAAGGTGATAGGCAATCCATCGCCCTTCTTACAGGTGCAAACAGTGGTGGTAAGACCACTCTTCTCGAATTGGTCGCTCACGTGACAATCCTAGCACACATGGGACTTCCAGTACCTGCACAACATGCATTCGTAGGGCGCGTTGATGCTTTGCATGTGCTCGCTAAATCCAGTGGTACTCAAAGCGCAGGGGCGCTAGAGACGACCTTGGTCGATCTTGCTCAAGTCGTTAGCAATCCTCAACCCAAACTCATCCTTGCGGATGAACTTGAAGCGATTACTGAACCGGGCGCCGGTGCACGGATTATCGCTGGAATGTTGCGAGCGGCCCAACAGCAATCAAACTCAAGCATGGTCTTAGTAACGCATCTTGCACCTGCAATTCTTGACGCCTATGGTAAAGGGGACTTACGCATCGATGGTATTGAGGCTAAAGGATTGGATGAACATCTAGAACTGATTGTTGATCGTACGCCAAAAAGGAATTGTCTTGCTCGTTCCACGCCTGAATTAATTGTACGTCGATTGGTTGAGCGATCTACTGGAGATGCAAAGAATGTCTTTAGTGACATTCTTTCACTGTTTTAGTTCAGCATTGACGTCCGCCATCGCTTGAATAGTCAAGCATTGGTGCTTGGAATAAATCGTCACATGTTCGATCAATGAGAGGTAGAGTGAGCGTACTCTGTGACCAATCGATGGTTACCGCTCCGGAAGCTGCTGGTGAAGGAACATAGTCCTCCCCCGTTTGAGTTACAGTAAGGATGATTCCTTCCCCTTCTTGGAGAACTACGTCCATTGGCATGAATTCCATTAATGCTGTAACCGATGCGAACGGAACCAGAACTTCTTGCCCATCTCTGCCGCCAGCATGGAAACGTAAATCCATAACTGCATGACCGAGATGCATCCCCGTACCATCGGTCATTTCGATGAAAAGATGACCTCCTGTTAGGCCAGGTGTTGCATCAATATGGAATGTGGGCATTCCAATAATCCGAGTTTCTTCTTCGAATGGGCCGTAACTTAGAGTCACTGAACTGGTTGCTGAAACTGTCGATCCGGTTGGTGTAAGATCACTTCCGACCAGGACCAAGTCTTCAACATCCATTGGAGGGTAGGTTTGCTCAAAGCGCCATCCACCTCTATTGTCCTGCATTTCAACTCCTAAACTCGGTGCTCGCCCTTCGCCCTTTAGATACCAATCGAACCAATACAGCATTTCATCGGCCCAATCCCAGCGAAGCGTGTATGGGTAGGCTTCTGCACCTCGGCCAATTCCTTGTGAGGAATGACCTCCAACACGATCGGGATAATCATGCGCCCATTGTCCTGCAAGGGTCTTGATTTCAATTCCAGCATCAGCCACTTGTTGATGAACTGGGAACGACATGTGCGGATCGACGTTCCAATCTTGCATACCTTGAATCAGGTAGACTGAACCGTTGTAGTTCTGAAGAACTCGATCGAGGAACGAACGTTCTGTCCAATACGTGTTGCCAGCATAATCAACCATTCCTCCACTGAGATAGGCTGCTGGTCCATTGACATATCCTTCGATATAACCTTCGCAGAGAGTATGACTATCTTCGGTATCTCCATCGATTCCAAACGACCCATAAACACCATTGTGCATAATCATTCCACGTGCTTCCATGCTTCCGTTTCTCCACATCAGATCATGTACACCGATCAATCCAGACATTGGTACGATTGTGGCAAGGTGTGGGTTTCCAAAGGTAGCCGCCTGCCAAGGAGTTGATCCATCGTACGACTTGCCAATAATTCCAACATTACCATTCGACCATGATTGTGTTCCTAACCAAGTAACTGCTGCATCGATTCCACGTTGTTCATCAGTCCCCATCAGGTCCATGCAATGGTTTGATTCACCCGTTCCAAAGACGGACACTTGAGCAACGCCATACCCATGAGGAACATAGTTCTCAATCAACATACGACCCAATCGATTTGCTGGTGTGAGGGCATCCACATCGCCATCATCGTAGTATGGTCCGATTTCGGCGATAACAGGGACTTTACACGCATCACTCAAATTTTCAGTCGATGAATAATCACATCCTTCGATGATAGGAAGCCAAAGACCGAGATGGACCACTGCTCCGCCTGCTGCGCCTGCTCCACCATCTGCGACCGTAATGCTCGGTACTGGGACAAAAACAGACTGTCCAGTTTCTGAATACCCATAGGAACCGTTGATAGTCACTCTGGAATAGTTATCGGTATCATCGTAAACAATTCCTGAGCCATATCGTTCCCATGGTTC
>DAKS01000040.1 GCA_002499195.1 Euryarchaeota archaeon UBA443 | reverse complement strand
TCATTCATTTTCTTGACAACGGCATTGCTCGTTTCGGGATTAGTGAGTGTCGTCCTCATCAACCAATGGGGGGAGATGGCTCAGGTTACATCACAAGAAACGGCAGCAATTGAGGTACAAGAAGCAACGAGTGTTGATTTTGCAGGTGATCCTATGATGGTTGATCTGAATACAACGGCTTCACCGAACGAAATAACGTTCTTCCTACAAAATACGGGAACGACATTATTGGATTCTTCCACTTTGGTGGTAATTGTCGATGGTCAAACAGTGACCTCATCGATTAATTCCTCACTCGTTCCTGCAACAGGAGATTGGGATGAAGGCCACCTTCTTCAGGTGACTGTGAACAGTAGTAGCTGGGCATACCAATCCGGTGATGATATTTCGCTAACGGTCGTCGTATCCTCGGAGATAACCAATGGATATCGTGGCTCAGATTCAATGTCTGTGGAGGTGCGCTTACATGGTTGAAAGACTTACTGAGATGCCAAAACCTGTTGAAGATGGTTTTCCATACGATGTTGAAACCGACAGTTTAGCTGATTCACTCGGTTTGCGATTACCAAATCGTAGCCTTATCATGCTTCAAGGAGAAGTGGGTTCGGGTAAATCTCTCGTAAGTCAACGATTTGTTCATGGTCTTCTTCACAACGATGTCAAGGTTCTCGTCATCACAACAGAACTTACGACTCGGGGCTGGATAGAGCAAATGGAATCGATTGGATATGGTGTAACACATGCACTTACGAAAGGTAATCTGATGATATTCTCTCGTTTCGGTACGGTTGCTGAACCAATTCCAAACGTTGGACTTGATGAAGTTCTTGACAGTGATGCAATCAATGAAGCTGATATTGTTATCATCGATTCAGCCAGTTCACTCATGCCGGATGGTATGGATGACCAAGCAAAATTCGACATGATTCAACGTCTACGAAAGATTGCATCTACTGGACGTAGTCTGATGTTGATGGTTGACCGGAATGAAATGGATGCAAAACTTTTGCATTCTCTACGTGCGAGTGCTGAAGTAGTTCTTGATCTATCGACCAATCTTATTGGTGGTGACCTCAAACGTACTCTTCTCGTTACCCGATATCTCCGTGCCGCCGGACCAGTCCAATCTTCTATTGGTTGGCGTGTTGAGCCCGGTATGGGCTTCATTGTCGATATTACAGCAGTAAGCTGAGGTGAACACATGGCAGATGAAGAGCTCAAATTTCAACGAGGCGACCTCGCTGGCGTAATGGCTGCACATAGCCACGTTGCGGATTGGGTTCGTGACTTCGAGAAGCGATACGGTACTCGTCCAATCTACTATGGGCCACTAGATCGTGGTGCTAAGAAACAACGTCCTCTCAATCTAATTTATATCACCAAAGAACCAGTATTCGTACACATTTACGAGCCTCCGAGCGATGAGGAAGGAGGCGGTCAAGTACTTTGGTTTGGATTGGAACCTCAACTGAACGAGGAAGAAGAAAACATTCGTCGTGAATTGGTTGAAACCTTGCTCCTAGAAGCTCCTTCTGCACCGTCCTTTACCACCGATTCAGAGTTTGAAACTATTCTTGGTCAAATGATTGACCGTTATACGATATCAGATACTGAAGCAAGTATCGTAACCCGTCGTCGTGGCCGTATGTGGGAACTTGTTGGACTCGATGACAAACGGATTGTCGTTACAGAAAAACAGCGAGAACGATTACGATATATCGTAATTCGTGACCTGATTCGAAATGGTCCTCTTGAAACACTTCTCTCCGATGAAATGCTTGAAGATATTCACTCGGTCGGGTTAAAGCATATCCATATGGATCACAAAGTCTTCGGAATGGTTACATCGAACATCCGATTTAGAGAGCGCGATATCCTTGCTCGATACCTTCGTGCCATGTCGGAGCGAATTGGCCGGCCGGTTTCAGACAACAAACCAATTATTGACGGGGCACTTCTTGACGGGTCTCGTATCAACATTATTTTCTCAGACGACGTTTCGATGTTGGGTCCTTCCTTCACCATTCGTAAGTTTGCTGAAGAAACTATTTCCGTTATTCAACTCATTAAATGGGGCACGATGAGTGCCCAACAAGCAGCATACATCTGGATATGTTTGGAGTATGGTATGTCCGTTCTCGTATCCGGTGAAACAGCGTCGGGTAAGACCACGACGCTCAATGCAATCCTCCCATTCATCGACCATAACGTCAAAATTTACTCTGCTGAAGATACGCCTGAGGTCAAGGTACGTCACAAGATTTGGCAGCGACTTGTTACTCGTGATTCGAAAAATGAAGACTCACGCGTTGAGATGTTCGATCTTCTCAAAGCTGCTTTACGTTCTCGTCCGCGATACATCATTATTGGTGAGATTCGTGGTGTTGAGGGTGCAACAGCATTCCAAGCCATGCAGACAGGTCACCCAGTTATCGCTACATTCCACGCATCATCGATCGTAAAAATGATTCAACGTTTTACAGGTGATCCGATCAACGTTCCTATTCGTTTCTTCGACAACCTGAATTTCGCAATTTTCCAAGAAGTTGTAGAGGCTCCAGGAGGCGGAATTGCCCGACGTATTACTGGTATTGACGAAGTAATTGGATACAACAAGCACAGTGATGGTGTGTTGACCAGAGGTATGTTTGAATGGGATCCTGTCAAAGACAAGCATTACTTCCGTGGTATGTTCCAATCACATCTTCTCGAGAACAAAATTGCTGCTATGGCCGGATTCGCAAACAAGCGTGATATCTACGATGAGATGCTTCGACGTGCGGCTGCTATCGAACGTATGGCAGACCGGGATCTAACGCACTATGATGATGTGTTTGACTTGCTCAATATTTACTACAACAGCGGTTGGGAATATTTTGACAGCGCCATTGATTCATGGGTTGGCGTTAACCACAAGTGAGGAGGAGATGAACTTTGGAACGAATGCCGATGTGGCAAATTGCCATCCGTCGGCTTGAGATGCCGGTGGGCCGCTTCATAGCGCTTTATGTCGGTGGAGCATTTGCAGGAGGCCTTCTTGCATCACTTCTGATCATTTTTCTAACAGGTGGTTTCGCCGATGGTGCATTGTTTGCTGGAATCTCTGGAATTCTTCTTCTCGTTCTTCTCCCTGTTCTTGCTGCTGCAGGTGCAATGGCATTCCCTTTGCTTGAAGTAAGTCGATCTGCGAATCTCATCGAACGTGAAATGCACATGTTCATCACGCGAATGGGTATTCTTTCACTTGGAGAGGTCGGTGCGCAATCCATATTCGACATTCTCAAACAAATGCGTGATTATGGTGAACTTGCTACTGAAGTTCAACGAATTGAAACACTTGTCGATAAATGGCACACCTCTCTTCCAGAAGCGGCACGTATTGTAGCACAACAAAGCCCAAGTCCTCTATGGACTGATTTTCTCGATCGAATGGCGTTTTCAATCGAAGCGGGGCAACCCATTGATGAGTTCATGCGTTCCGAACAGGAAACCGTTGCCGAGCAATACAATACGCTCTATGATACTCGATTGGAGAGTGTCGATACCATGCAAGAGATCTACGTCTCCATGGTGACTGCAGGACTCTTTGGGCTAGTTATTGCGGGCATCCACCTCGTCCTTTTCGAAGTGGGTGGTGCAAGTGATACTCCGATTGAAATTGCATCACGTCTACGGTTCCTTTTGCTCGCCTCGATGTTGTTTATCATTATACAAGTCGGTGCAATGATGGCATTCAGAGCTACGATTCCTCGGGATCTTATCTTTGCACGAGATGAGTTGGATACACCATTCCGAATCAATTTCAGACGCTCAATCCTTTCAGCAGGAGCAGTATCCCTTCTTCTCCTTATGGTCACTGTGTTCGTTGTAATTTCAGCATGGGAAGAAATTAGTTCTCAGTGGGACCGCTATGGACTCATTCTTCTCGCAGCCCCACTTTCTCCTATGCTGATTCCAGCATGGCTTATTCGCCGTGAAGAATCCAATGTGCAGCGACGTGACGGAGCATATCCCGATTTCATACGAGCTTTAGGTGGAACTGCGCAAGCTCGAAGCGCAGAACCTTCAGCAACCATCAAAGCATTGCGTGGAGTTGATTTTGGTATGCTCGATGCATCTATCGATCGTCTTGAACGTCGTCTTGCGACTAGAATTGATTCAGATCGAGCCTGGGATTACTTCAATGCGGATACAAACTCTGCAGTAATCTCTCGATACACTCGAATTTACATCGAAGGATCCCAATCCTCGGGTAAGCCTGCTGAGACTGCAGAAATGGTTTCTCGTTCGGTCGGTAATCTTCTCTCGCTAAGGCGACGACGTTCACTCTCTGCCAACACGATGTGGGGTGTTGCATTGGGACTTCTCATTGCCAGCGTAACGTCTCTGAACGTTACCATTTCGATTGTATTGCAACTTGGTGAAGCGATTGCCGGTGTTGCTACAGGACTTGCTTCAACCGATGTTGGCTCCCTACAGGACTTTGGAAGTGGTATTGCTTTACCAGTTATGGAAGATGCCTCATCGGTCGATGATAACATTCGTATGTTCAAGATCATTGTATCGATTCTTATCATAGGACAAATCGTTGCAGTTTCTGCTATTGCTACGCGTCTTCGAGGCGGTGGAAAAACGAGTGCTGCAGGTCAAGCCATTCAGCTGCTTTGGATTGCAGGAATCACTTCTTGGGTTACATCAATTATGCTTGAAGGTGCCTCTTCGATATTCGGTATCTAGAAAAGAGTATATGCTTGGTTAATGATGGTATTGCCATGCAACCCCCTGCACAACAAGTAAGCCCGCCTGCGACAAACATGTATCATCCCCCTCAACAAGCCATGATGGGTGGAGGATTGTTTTCGCTTCACAAGTTCCTCATGATTGGCGTAATCCTCATTTTGATTGCAGGATTAGTCAGTGTTCTTCCAGATTTCTCGGGTCCACCAGCAGCCACTGACTATGATACAACTAGCCCAAATTATGACCCCCTACAACCTGCAAAAGATGCAGAATCACACAATGATTTCGTTCGATTGATGGACACCTTTGCGACCATTATTGGGATTACAGGCGTGGGGCTCATCGGTTATGCATTTGTTCGTGAAGCCTACGACGAGGATACAACAACGCCTGGCCTACGTATTACGTTGTTAATACTTGGAACGGTCATGCTCCTGCAACTACTTGGTGGCGGATTAAATTTGACTGTATCACTTTGATTTCTTTGTTTTGTTCATTTTTGCTTCTTCGGCGATTCTTTTCTTTGTCGCAGCCCATGAACAGATTGGGCATTGAGATAAATCATGATATCGTGCAGGACAATATTCTCGTCCAAAGAAGATGATTTGCAGATGGAGATCATTCCATGACTCTTTTGGAAATACCGCTTTGAGGTCTTTCTCGGTTTGATCAACGTTCTTTCCATTTGAAAGCCCCCAACGTGCAGCAAGTCTGTGGATATGTGTGTCAACGGGAAAAGCAGGAATACCAAAGGCTTGAGCGAGAACAACTCCAGCAGTCTTGTGTCCAACGCCTGGAAGTGCTTCAAGATCTTCGAAGGTATTCGGGATTTCACCTTGATGTCGTTCAAGAAGAAGTTCAGATAATCGCCTAATGTTCTTGGCTTTCGTAGGTGCAAGACCAACTTCACGAATAAGAGATTGAATGGTTGAAACTTCAAGCTCTGCCATCTTCTCAGGCGTGGGGCCCTGTTTGAACAATTCTGGAGTTACTTGATTAACCTTCAAATCGGTTGTTTGCGCACTCATAAGAACGGCAACAAGGAGTTGGAAGGGCGTTCCATGATCGAGTGGAACAGGCGTTTCAGGATACAGTTCCTCAAGCATAGATTGAATGCGCTCGGCTTTTTCCTTGCGCTTCATCCAATCACCTATTCAGCATATTCTGAGCCAGTGACCCATCCAAAGAACAAACCAGAGAAGATACTTGCAAGTGGAATTGCATTGCAAACAAGTGCCTCAACAATTGGAGATTCACCATCTTGAGGCTGACCAACAAGAATCCACAAGAGTAAGCCAAGGAAAAGCCCCGGAATCACCATGAGTGCTCCCATAATCAGTGTTCTTGTAAGTCGCATGTTTTGACCACCCTTCTCTCATTCAAGAACTGTTGCTTCATTGAAGCGCTAATTGTTGTTCTAATGTATCAGCACTCATCGAATTGATGACATCTCCTTGCTCCAGCCATCCTTTACGCGCAGTCATGACACCATATTGGATGTCAGCAAGACCACGAATCGAATGAGCATCTGGACTAATCGCAACAGGAACGCCCATCAGTTTTGCATATTTACAAAGTCGATAATCGATGTCCAATCGATATGGACTTGCATTCAACTCAATCGATTTAAACCGACCATCCTCGATATGTTCAGCCATCGCATCAATGAGTCGGTGGACGTCAACTTCGTAGCCCTCACGCCCTTGCAGGATTCTCCCTGTTGGGTGGCCAAGGACTTTTGTTGCAGGATGTTCGAGAACCTTCAGTAATTCTTCAGTATTCTCATTCTCATCTCGGCCACGCCATTTTGTCATGGCATGAACAGATGCTACGACATAATCCAACTGATTGAGGACTTCATCAGGATGGTCCAATTTCCCTCCAGCAAGGATATCGGATTCGACACCGTGAAACAATCTGAAATTTATGCCTTCATCCTGCCAGTTTTGGTTGTATTTTCGGATTTTTTGGCCTTGTTCAAGTAAACGTTCGGCTGGTGCCCCATTTGCGATTTTCAACGTAGGGGAATGGTCGGCTATGCCGAGCCATGACCAACCCAATGATTGCGCAGCATCGGCCATCTGTTCAAGCGTTGCTTCTCCATCCGATACAACCGTGTGATTGTGAAGTGCGCCTTGGATGGTATCAAGTTCCAACAATTTAGGAAGAGTATTTTCACTTCCCGATTTTATTTCACCAGTATCTTCTCGTAATTCTGGAGGAACCCATTGTAGGTCAAGATGAGAATAAATCTCTTGTTCAGTCATCGCAGATAGTGAGTATTGAGCAGCTTCAATTCCTTTCAAATCTCCTGCTTTTGATTCGGGTATCAAGCCAAATTCGTTCAAACGTAGGCCACGATCAATCGCTCGTTGTCGCATTGCAATGTTATGTTCCTTACTTCCAGTAAAGTATGCGAGTGTAAATGCGAACATTTCAGGAGGCACCAAACGTACTTGTGCATCGATGGTTCCTGCGCTTTCCAATTGTTCGTAATCATCTCCGCCGATCGCTTCAAGCACGTTTGCATCGATGTGGCCTACAGAAAAGCCATCTTCGAAAATACTCGCTTCGAGAATTAGACTAATTTTTGAATCGCCCGCTCCCTTTACATCAGCAATTCCTTGTAAAGCAAGGATTGCAGTTCCAACATCATCATGATGCTCTGGATGTACGCCTACAACGATATCCAAATCGCCGATCGTTTCTTTACGACGTCGTGCACTACCAGCAAGTTGAACACGTTCAACACCAGGGATCTCCTTGATTCGTTGTTCAAATGCAGTTCCATACTTCAGTCCGATATCCAAACGTCGCCGTTCTCGGAAGCGAGACAACAATTCTATTCCATCGAGCATGCGTTGTTCTGATTTCTTTCCGAAGCCTTTCATCGGCGCAATACGGCCTTGTTCGGCTGCTTCTTTGAGACTTGTAATAGAATCAACACCGAGTTCTTCATGCATCAATTTAATGCGTTTTGGACCAAGACCTGGGATTCCAAGCATCTCGATCATGCCTTTAGGTGTATCCTCATGCAAACGAATCCAATCGTCAGGCCAAGTGCCCTCCAAAATGGCTTGAGAAAGAGCAGAACCGAGCCCCTTCCCGATTCCTTTCAGTTCGAATAGGCGGCCAGTAACCACCAATTCATGCAGGTCTTCTGTCAATGTTCCAATCAATCGGCTACCATTTTGGTAGGAGCGAACTCGGAAAACATTGGCCCCTTGCAGTTCGAGCAAGACTGCAACTTGATGCAGGACCGCCGCTATTTGGTTGCGAGAAAAAAAGGGAGCTCCGCTTGGCCGAGCCTTTGGAAGGGTGAATGCGTTGCCTGCCATAATTTGTTGAGATGTCCACAACTCAAAAAGGATGGGAAGTGGTTGTTTCAAAAACCTCCTCGGTTTGGTCACATCATGGTCGAGATCGAGTTTATCTCCATCCTCGTCCAAACCTTCTGTGGAATCTCGGCTATATTATTCATGTTTGTTGCAACCATTTCACGTTCTGAGAAGGCTGAACTTATCGTACAAAACATTATTTTCACAACTCTTCTACTTGCAGCAGCCTCATTGTGGTGGCTCTCTCTTGCGGGAGGATCCTTGTGGGGATCGAATTATCTTCCGCAGCCACTTTCCATCGTCTGCATTGTTCTTGCAATCGCTGCTCGAATGAATATCAAGGGCGAGAATATCTCCTTTGGAGCAAACCCGCACAGTATTGGGCGAAACGTCGAAGAAGAGTGATTAGACTATTTCACCGGGTTCTTGAGAGGATTCAGCAGCTTCTTTCTCCATTTTTTGGTTGATGAAGGTGCGCATATACTCTGGAAGTTCACCGTTAACAAAAATGACATCATTAACAGCATCAAGTTTCTTGAGTGAATAATAGATTTGCATTGCAGTCATCGGTGTTGATGAACAGCCAGTACATCCTCCATCGAGAGATAGCATGATGTTGCCGTCACTTGTGTCGAGAACGGTAACAACTCCGTCATGAGCGTCGAGCACTTCCTGAACAGGGCCTATTTCGGCAAGAATCTCCTCTGCACTGATGCTCATGATACTCCGAAGACCTCCACCTCTTTCAACGATTGGTCGCAAAGGAGTATCGGCGTTTGTGATGAGGGCTAAAAAGTAGCCTTTCAAGCCTGTAATCACGGGGAATCTCTTATGAAGGGTTCCTAGGTCGGGCGAAACACAGGTGTAAACTATGATGGAAAATATACCGTTGATTGCAGCAGGCGCTGGAGCCGTAGGACTTTTGATTGCCTTCTACCTCTACAAACAAGTAACGAAAGTAAAGATCGATAACGAAGTTGTCGCAGATATCACAGACGAAATTCAGAAGGGTGCTATGGCATTCCTTTTCGCTGAATATCGCATTCTGGCCATTTTCGTTGTAGTTGTTGGTGCTGTTCTCGCCTACCTCAACGATGTTGACACGGCCATAGCCTTCTTTGCAGGTGCTGTCGCATCGGTTTTGGCTGGATTCTCTGGTATGCGTTCCGCAACTTCGGCTAATGGCCGAACTGCTATGGCCGCAAAGAACGATGGTCAAGCAGGTGCTCTTGCAGTTTCTTACAACGGTGGAGCCGTTATGGGATTGTCCGTCGGTGGACTAGGGCTGCTCGGTATTTCTCTCATCGCTTATTGGCTTGGTGCTGAAGACGGAAGCACGCTCTCGGCAGCGGCTGGATTTGGTATGGGTGCATCATCCATCGCTCTTTTCGCCCGTGTCGGCGGTGGAATTTACACCAAGGCTGCTGACGTTGGAGCAGATCTCGTCGGAAAGGTAGAAGCAGGTATTCCTGAAGACGACCCACGAAACCCCGGTGTCATCGCTGACAACGTTGGTGACAACGTCGGCGACGTTGCCGGAATGGGTGCTGACATCTTCGAATCCTTTGTTGGATCAATCATTGCTGCAATGATTATTGCAAGCGATAAAACGGCCCCAATGGGAGTCGACTACGTTCTGATGCCAATCCTCCTCGGATTCATCGGCTATGCTGCTTCTATTATCGGTGTCTTCTCAATGGCTTTCCTCAAGAATGGAAAAGATCCAGCTGCAGCACTTCGTAACACGACCTTCATCGCCGCAGCACTGTTCTGGGCTGGCGGATACCTTTCCATTCAACAAGGATTCATTGACGTCGAAATGGGCATCATGCACTCCGTTGTACTCGGTAGCATCGTTGGTATTCTCATTGGTCTCGTCACCGAATATTACACAGGTATCGAGCCCGTCTTTGGAATCAAAACTAAGGCGATTCCTCACATCGGTGAAATGTCCAAGACAGGTCCTGCAACAAACGCTATCGCTGGTTTGTCGGTCGGGATGATGTCCACATTCATCCCAGTCGTTCTCATTGCACTGGGTATCCTCGGTGCAAATGAATTCGGAGGAGAAACCTACGGCCTCTACTGCATTGCGATGGCTGCTATGGGTATGCTTGCCACTGTAGGTGTTACAATGACCGTCGATGCTTACGGTCCTGTCGCTGACAACGCAGGTGGAATTGCAGAGATGAGCGGTCTTGGTGACGATGTTCGAGCCATCACTGACGAACTTGACTCAATCGGTAACACAACCGCTGCAGTCGGCAAGGGATTCGCAATCGGATCGGCTGCATTAACTGCTCTCGCTCTCTTCGCAGCCTACACAACTTCTGTTGGCGGTGTCAATCTTGATTTGACTGAGCCAATGGTCGTCATTGGTCTTCTCATCGGTGGTGGACTACCATTCGTTGTCGCTGCAATGACCATGACTTCGGTCGGAAAGGCTGCAGGTGACATGGTTGTTGAGATTCGACGACAGTTCAAGGAAATCCCTGGACTCCTCGAAGGTAAGGAAGGTGTCAAGCCAGACTCCCAAACCTGTGTTGATATTTCGACCAAGGCAGCATTGCGTGAGATGGTTGGACCTGGTGTTGTAGCAGTTATCGCCCCGGTTATCATCGGATTCGGACTTGGTACCGCAGCCCTCGGCGGAATGCTTGCAGGTTCTCTCGTTACAGGTGTCTTGATGGCGCTCTTCATGGCCAACGCTGGTGGTGCTTGGGACAATGCCAAGAAAGCGATTGAACAAGATCACATCCCTGGTGCAAAGAAGGGTGATGAGGCACACGATGCAGCAGTCATCGGTGATACAATTGGTGATCCATTCAAGGATACCTCTGGTCCTTCGCTCAACATTCTCATCAAGTTGATGTCCATCGTTGCAGTCGTTCTTGCTGGTACAGGCAAGCTCACTGAGAACGGACTCCTTTGAGACTGTCAAGCGTTATCCTCTTGAAGAGGAGCCGATAGGCCTAACCATGCATACAATGCTTCGCAGTCACTTTTTGGTTGCTTTGCTGCTCTGCATGAGCCTTGCGGGCTGCACTAGCAATGACTCTTCTGACTCAAACAACAGTATGACTGAGGAGCAAAAGAAACTTCCAGAGTGGTCTGTTGGACAGAACTGGCTCTACACCTTCATCACGCCTCAATTTGGTGAAGATAGTGCCCGTCTTGTTGTTGCTGAGATCGACAATGGTTCAGAAGAATATATTCTTGGAATATCTTCTGAACGAGAAGCACAACGTCATGCTGTTATCAATCACAATCCGTTTCTAGGTCGTATGACCATCGATGCATTAGCCGTTTACGAGAACGGTGAGCCTCAACAAGTCTTCTCGTTCCCTTGGAATGTTGGTGATTCATGGTCATTCACACTTCTGGGACAAGAATGGGAAGCTACAACGATATCGCTTGACAATGGAAATGCTCGTGTTGAAGCCGAATCATCCGAAGGTCACGAATTGTCCTACACATTCAGTGGTAGCAAAGGATTCCTCGAACGGCTCGTATGGCGAGATGGTGATGGAACAATCCAATTACGAATGGACTTGAATGTCGCTCGTCCATCTTACAACGGGGATGTTTTCTTCTATCGAGCACGTGATCTTATCGATCGAATGTACGAAGAAAACGACCAGGAGATTTACGATTCATTCCTCGATTCAGGACACCCTTCCGAAGGTGATTGGGATACTCTGGTCTGGTATCTAGATGTCGAAATAGCCTCAAACGGGGCTGCATCTGGTTCCTTGACTATGAAAGATCATGCAGGTGCATCGCCGTTAACTCGTGCTTGGGGTTCTGGAGCGACCGAAAAGGGAGCAATAGGTACGATTCCCTCGAATTCGGGAGATTACTCGCTCACAGTAACGGTCCGCGGTCCTTCCTCATTCATCCATCTCAAGGTTGCAGGGGCTCTTGTGTTCGAATGGACACTTTGAGGTGCTTTCCATGCCGACACTCATCATGATGCATGGGATGACGGGAACGGCTGAAATGATGCGTCCATTTGCCGAAAAAATAATTCCAGATGGTTGGACTTTACTAGTTCCTGATGCACGTTTCAATCATCCACGCCGCGGAAGGACATGGTGGAGATATGAGGATGAAGATCCTGATGTAACTCGAAGACTGCATCTCTCTCGCAGAGAATTAATGGATGTTGACTCATCATTATCACAACTTGAGAAGTTGATTGCAGAAGAAGCCCCGATGGGTCCTTTAGTCGTTGGAGGATTTTCACAAGGAGGAGCCATGGCCCAAGAAATGCTTCAACTCCCTCTTGCTGACCGTATCGCAGGAGTTGTTGCCTTAGGTACGCGCCTTGTCAGGCCCATGGAACTCCGTCTTCGCCTCGAGGAACTCGATAAGAAGCGGATGTTTTGGATGCATGGTGTTAGAGATGTCCGTGTTCCAATTGAAGACGGTTGGGCAGTTGCTCACCTGTTTGAAGCAGCTGGTTGGAGTATAGAGTTGGTCGAACACCAAAAAGGGCACATGATTCCAACTGAGCATCATGAAATGCTCAAGGATTGGCTTGATGATCTCATCCATTGAGTGGATATTTGCTCAATTCGTCAAAGCCGCCGATGAAGATTCGGTCCTCTCCACGAATGTCAAAGATTACTGGAACTGTACGATGCATGGTCGCTTCTACAACTTGTTCGCGTAATTGTGGTGGGTGTTCATCGAACGATATTTCAACGAACGGTAGTTCTTTTTGTGCCAATAATCGCTTTGCAGCGGTACAATAGCCGCAAAAACGACCTGTAAATACAAGGAAATTTCCTTTGTATTGGTCAAGCATTTCAGTGAACATACCTGTTCTTCATGAACGACCTATTTCAAATCATGGTCTCCATACTGAAACCAACGATTGAAATATATCCGTTTGAAGCGCTAATCATGGATTCCTATGTATTGGTTCTCGCAGCATCCTCGGGGAAGAATCTAGATCTTGCCCATAGGTTCTCCGAATCCTTTACAGAGAAAGGTATGGAAACTCAAATTGTTGATTTAACAACACTTCACTGGCCAGTATACACTTCTGAACTTGATGGCGATCCTGAACGGGAACCCGATACGGCTACCCTTTCGGATTTGATTCTCAATTCAGAAGCACTGGTTATTTGCGCTCCTGAATATAATGGTGTTATGCCACCAGCACTCAACAACACCATTGCGTGGCTATCCGTTCAAAGTGATGATTTCCGACGCCTGTTCAACAATCGGACCGTCCTACTCGCAACGCACAGTGGTGGCGGTGGCGCTCATTGTCTCATGGCTATGCGCCACCAGTTCTCCTTCCTTGGCAGCAATGTGATTGGACGTACAATGAATTTGAACAAGTCGAAACCATTCTCCCAGGAGAAGATGGATGATTTGGTTGGGCGTGTGTTGGAATGATGAAACGAACCGTATGAGAACGGTTCTCGTAGAATCATTTGATTTTTATTCTAATTCTCTTCAACGTTATCTGATTTTTTAGGATTGAGTGAATACAACAACAAAACAAAAGCTGTTGCGAAGGGAAACATGGTACCGAATATGTACTTTGGTTCAAATTCTATCAGATCAGTGGCCCAGCCATACATCTCAAGCAAGGCAATCAATGAATGGCCAATTACGAAGAAACGACCGAATATGTGTAGATTTTCCTTAACGAAAATCGCAACAATCCAATGTGTTACTCCAAATATTATCGCTAAAACTCCGACGTACAAACCCAGATAGAGTCCATAATCAGAGAGATAGGGGCCAACAGCCAAGATATTTTTTGGCCAGATAATAATTAGCATTCCAATCATTATTGGCACTAAACCAGTAAATTTCATTATTGCAGGCAGACCAATGACCGCTTCCTCTTCTTCCATAACGATTTTCGGGTAATTAGATTTTTTAAACAAATCGCTGATTTATGCATCATCAATCAGTTATTGGTAATAAATTGAGAATTTGGTGGAATAAACATCATCTAATTTAGTTTCAATCAAGTTTCATACAGCCAGCTAACGACCCTAACCAGTTCGCTCAATACGGGCAGAGTACACAGACCCAGTACATCAAGTGATTTCTGACTTCCAAAATGGAACGCCTGCCTAGGATTTGGTTGGCCAATGGTTATGAATAAGAGTTGACACGGCAGGTCATTGGCTCGTGTGGTGTAGCCAGGTCCATCATCGCGGGTTTTCATCCCGCTGACCCGGGTTCGAATCCCGGCACGAGCACCAAGATACTTTTTCGATTAATTTCAGAACGTCAGTTATAGGTAGTTCTTCTTGCACCCTATCATAAAGGGTGTGAGCATGCTATCGCAAATGCAATTACAGATTCAATACGAAGATGCTATGCAGTTGCCTGCAGGTGAACTTGTTAATATTTTCAAAAAGCTCATTTTTATTCGAATTACAGAAATTGCTGATGGTTCACCAATCTTATTGTTCAATGCAACGTTTTTGAATGGGCATGGAATTGATTCCATCAAACAAATCCCTACTGTTGAACTTCGTGATGTTCTCCAAATAGAGGGCCATGAAATACTCTTTTCTGCTCGAATGTCTGGACCGATTGCACAATTGCTCGTAGCGGAAAAGGATGTATGGCCGATTGCACCGATTATTATCGAGAAAAAGCAACTAATCCTTTCAATGCAAGGAACATCATCTGGTATGTCCAATTTTCTTGGCGAAGTAAAAGCATTGATTGGTTCACACTTCAAACTTACAGTGAACAGGGCGTATCAGGGTGAATGGCTTACTGCTCCAAGTATGTCGCCCCGTAGGAAACAAGTGCTTGAGACCGCCATTGACATGGGATACTACGATCAACCTCGTCAATGCAAACAGCAGGATATCGCTCTGCAAATGAATCGAAAGCAAGGGACAATAGCCGAACATCTCCTCATCGCTGAGAGTAATATTCTGAAAGCCTGGTTCGAACAATCAAGAATGTCGGAGTAGTTGTACAATTCCGATTGTAGCAAATAAGAAGATAGCTCCTGCAAGGCATCGAATCATGATGATGCCTTTACGTTCATGGCGTAGAGTATCCATCAATTTGTGTCCAGTAAGAGTCCACAGAATCATTGAGAGTAATCCTGCTGTGGTTGTAATCGATGTGATCAATATGATTCCGGTAAATCCGCCACCGAACCCTTCCAAAAATTGAATCATCATTACGGATACGAAGACCCATTCTTTCCCGTTGATAAATTGTAGAGCAATCCCATGACGAAAGTCGATCTTCTTAATATCCTGATCAACGGATAACCGTTCTATTGGAATCCGTAGGATAATGATTCCAAGAAGAATGAAGAAGATAATTCCAAACCACTCAAGGAGAGAAAAAAATACTGAATTTTCATTGATGCTATCGATTGCTAAACCGATGATTAGATGGACAGCGATGAAACCAATTACCATCCCTATGAGAAGTGAAATATTGCTTCGAGCACCGTGAACTGCAGAATGTGATATTGCAGTAATGTTGTTTGGCCCAGGTGTGAAGATTCCAACAGCAAGGATGGTCAATAAACCAAACAATGCATCTGTTTCGATCGCCATTCGATCAAATCCTAAGCAACCTTTGATTCTGTTGCTTTCTTTGAATTAAACCACCAAAATGCAGCGCCAAGTATAGCAAGAAGAACGACGGCCATTATGATCTCATGTTCGAGCAACCATGTTGCAGCATCCATTGCAACATCGCCATACAGGTAAATCAGCAGTGCTTCTAAGCCAAAACGAAGTCCGCGTCCAAAGATTCCTGCGATTATGAATGGCTGTAACTTCATGTCACTCGCACCGGCAATCCATCCAAACACCTTGTATGGCAAAGGAGAAACTGCAGCGATGAACATTCCCCATGTTCCATAACGTTGGAAAAGAAATTCCAGTCGCTCTCTATGGTGTGGTTTACCAAACCTATCGAGGAGTTTCGCCCCGTATATCTTTCCAAGAGCGTGGCCAACGACGGCACCAAGGACCGAGGCAAAGGTGACAACAAACCACAACCATAGTAACATGCTGCCGCTATTTCGCTCCTCGTAAGCCATTGGCAAGAACATGATGTCGGGTGGAATCGGTTGAATAATCGCCTCAGTAAACGAGAGCAATGCAAGTGCAAACGGTCCGAATTGATTGAAGAAATCGATGATGAGTTCCTCTCCAATCATGAGTAAAGGTGCTGAATCGTCTTCTTGAGGCTATGGGTTATCGACGTCTTCTTTACGTGTATTAGACACCCTTTGACCATGGCCGTTCTCGACACCTCTGCTTTGCTGAATTGGCCAATCGAGCGTTGTCGCGGTCAAATCGTCTCAATGCTTCAACAAGATGAGTTGGCTAGAGTCGATGAACAACGATGGCTTTTGATCGAGGGGTTGGAAATGGATTGGCGTACTGCAAGTGACGACCAGCGGCAACTTGTTCACGAAGTTGCTTCAAAAACAGGTGATCTTCCGCGTCTTTCAGATGTTGATATCGATCTTATTGCACTGGCTATTGGTAATGAAACGAAACTTATCACCGATGATTATCGAATGAAAAACGTTGCAAGAGAGGCAGGGATTGAAGTTGAAGGCATTATGACATCGGGAGGTAAAAAGCAATGGAAATGGCTTCTTCGTTGCATTGGATGTCGTCGAACAGAAGAGGTCTCCACCGATGCACATAGGTCCAAGAAGGACGATGTAAAATTGTGTGATCGTTGTGGTTCGCCGATGAAACTCAAGCGAGCGTGATCATTCCTCATCGGTGAGGGATTCTAGGGCTGTGACTTTCTTTTCCAGTTCATCAACAGCCATTCCGGCGGGGTCGATACCAACAGCCTTAGCACGGTCCATTAGCACCTGGTCTGGAGTCTTTCCTCCAGCTTCTAAATCCGTGACGGTCGCTACCGTGGTTGCCTCAGAAAGCCCCTTATGGAACTCTCCTTTCGAACGTCCGAGCGCATTTGCCATCTTAGGTAGCCGTTCAGCACCGAAGAGAATGAAAAATATTCCAAGAAGAATGATGATTTCGAGCGGTCCCGGACTAAAGGCCATGCAGTTCCCCATGTGCCCCTAGCCGTTGAGGCTTTCAAGACTTGCCATGATTGAAGGTGAATTGAATCGATTCAACCACCGGAGACTGGAGGGAGGAGTGCGACTTCATCACCGCGTTGACAATGTACATCGGGAGGGCATCGTTCACCGTTCAAAGCGACGGCTAAGCCTTGGCCAAGCCAATGCCCCATCTCCAATTCGATAACTATCTCTTCGATGCTGAGATTTTCTCGCCATTCAACCTTTGAGGTTCGAGAACCGATCGCTTCGGCGATCGGTCCGAAGGCGATGATACGTACATATCCCTCTGACATAGACAAAGGTTGATGCGGTAGTTTATCAATACGCATCCGCATGGTTCGTTATGGCGTTTGCACTTCATGCTGAAGGGCTGTGGAAATTGTACGAATCGGGTGAGTCGGTCATCCAAGCGGTTCAGGATGTTTCTCTTTCCATCGAACGGGGTTCGATGGTTGCTATTATGGGTCCATCTGGATGTGGAAAAACCACGTTGCTTAACGTACTTTCAGGCATTGATGAACCGAATTCAGGCATGGTGAAAATCAATGATGAAAACTTGTATGGATCAAGCGATGATGAGCGCACACGCGTACGTGGCAAACATATGGGATTCATTTTCCAAGAGTTCAATCTTCTCCCCGTGATGACGGCGTTGGAAAATGTTGAACTCCCATTATTGATTCAGGGAATGCCAGCGAGTGAGGCGCGTGAAGAGGCGAGAAAGGCCTTGACAGCGGTCGGTCTTGGTGACCGATTGGAACACCGGCCCGCTGAACTATCCGGTGGCCAACAACAACGTGTTGCCATCGCTCGTGCCGTCGTACATCGCCCAACAATCGTTCTTTGTGATGAGCCAACAGGTAACCTCGATGTTGATACATCTGCTTCGATTATCAAACTCTTGAGAACATTGTGCAATGTTGGGAATACGACATTCTTGATCGTTACGCATGATGAATCCATAGCAAAACAATGCGATTCAATTCGACAGATGTCGGATGGTAGATTTATCGAGGAATCACGTGAGGAGGAGTAGTGTTGCTACTCCTCCTGCTTCTTGCGTTTATCCTCTTGGTTGGAGCGCTTGCAGCAGCCTATGGATTGCGAAGGGAGTGTTCATTTGGAGCATGCTCATTGATCGTCTTAACACCTTTAGCGGATGGAATTCTTTCGTATTTCATCCTGATATGGTTTGGATATTCGTCAATCACTGCATTTGTTGGCGGGTTGATGCTTGGATTTGTGAGTTTATTCGGTATCCAAGCTATCGTTTCCTCAAGACGCTTGCTCGCTTTCCGCTTGGCATGGCAGCAACTCAATCGAAAAAAGCGTCAAGCGGCTTTACTGATGGCAGGTTTGATGATAGGGTCAGCGATTATTTCCTCGTCTCTTATTGTCGGAGACTCCCTCGACCAAACGGTTCGTGAAGAGGTCGATGCTGCATGGGGTGACACGGATATTCTTATCTCTGGATACGATACGAATGTTGGACAAATAACGGAGATTCCTCAATCGATTGTTGATGACATGCGAAATGCCGACTTGGAAGGAATCGATTACCTACAAGCCGGACGTGTCCTCTCGACGTCGGCAGCCACCTCCGAGGGAAAAGCCAATCCAAGTGTGGCATGGTTTGCTCTTGAACATCAAGAAGATGTTAGGATTGGTTCGAATAAGAATGGATTGACATGGTTTGATTTAGAAGAAGTAAATCGTTTTGCAACTACGCCCCAAGTGGTTGTAAATCAAGTGTTTTCAGATGATCTTGAGGTAGGTGCTGGCGATGAGATTCAACTCAGTTGGTATGTCCGTAATCAGAATGGAATTGAGAGAATAAAAGAGAATTTCACCATCCATCAAGTCGTTGCAATGGACGGCCAAGGCCAACTTGCTGGAACGACTTCGCCGGCGGTGTTTACCGACCTCTTGAGTGCCCAAACATGGCAACAATCCGAAGGAAATGTAACCTCAATTCGAATTTCACTCAAGGGCGTTGAGGAGAAACGGTCTGCAGTAAACCCGGTCATGGATGAGATTATCCAAACTCTCAATGAGAGTATCGGTGCCGACGAATCCGGTTTGCAATTGATTACGGAAAGCAATGCTGTTACGATTGCATCAACGAGTGGCCTTGGGCGGCTCTCGCCTAGAATCGTTGAAAGTTTGGCTGAAAATCGAACAGTACTTACTTCAGAGGCAGCGATGATGGAATTACTTCAGGTTCCTTTGGTCGCTCTTGAATCCGCCTCCTCCAATCTTCTAACATTAGCCGATGGTGATCTTAACGGCATAGTTGTCGAAGATGATACACTTTGGCACTGGGGGCCTGCAGGGTTTGGCTTTGAAACAAACAATACCTCGTGGATTTGGCGCGTTCCAGATGGCGAGATCATCAATGATGTTTCGATAGATGGAGGGTTCGGTTTTGCAGCATTTGGTGAGGGGCTCGTCGTTGGAAATGCATCCGATGAAGATACCACCGAATACGTTCTCGAAGACATAGACATTGTTTCTGTTACTTCATATTCAAGTAATTGGTATGCGATTGAAGAGGGAAATTCTCCATCGATATGGTCTGGGATAATCGGAGATGAAAATGCGGAAGAAATTCCACTCTCTATGGATTTACCATCAACGGTTCTCTCCTGGGAACTTCAGCATGATGGGACCTCGTTGTATCTTCGCATCGAAGGTATCCTTAGCGAATCTTATTACAAACGTTCAATGACAGATTCACAACCTTTCGTTGAGATCGCTTCAGAAGAATGGCCGGTTGAATCAACACCATCACCTGATATTTGTTCTGGATTTGGTGCGGATTACAATGACTCGCAAGCTTGGTGTATCGAAGAGAATGGCTTGACTCTTCGCTCAACATTAGACGCTTCAATTATCTCAATGCGATTGCCAATCCTCTCCGATGCGGGTGGTTTTGGAACCCTTCCACAAATGTTCTTTGCACTCGATGGAGATGCCTCAACATTGACTGTTGAGCAAGGTGATGTCCGAATTGGGCAACGCCTCCAACCCCTGTCAACGCTTGACAGTGGAAACATGACTGCTTCGGGCTTGTTTCAGTATGCCTTTGGTTCGGATGAATCGCTCAACCTAACCATCAATGGTTCGTTTATCGATGATGATCGCCTTTCCTCGCTCTCCGATTTAGATCCGGTCATCCTAGGTTTGATCAACATGAGCGATGCTGAGTTTTTGGCAGCAGCAGATGTGCATGAACGTTCGATGTTAATCCTTAGTAACGTTTCCAATGAGGAGAAAATGGCACTTGAAACACATCTCGATTCTCTCATGGGAGCCGATGATTTGTTTCTCTCTGTTCAAGCGGTAAAGATAGACGCCCTTGAACAAGCAGAGGCATCATCTAGCGTTCTCACTGCGATGTTCCTTGTATTTGGATCATTCACGATCGCAGCAGGTATTCTACTAGTTGTGACCATCATCACCATGTTGATCGATGTTCGCCAAAAGGAATATGCGACTGTTCGCGCATTGGGAATGACCCGTTCGGATTTGCGATATGTGGCGATGATTGAAGGCGCCATTGCAGCATTGATCGGTTGTGCGTTTGGATCCTTGCTAGGGGTGGGCCTTGCATGGTTGATAGGAATTGGATTCTCCAGTATGTTTGCAAGTGCTGGTGCGGATGTCTTCTCGTTCCATGTCGACTCGTCTTCACTTCTAGCAGGATGGTTTTGGGGCTACCATATCGCGATGTTAACGTTGTTTGGTTCCGCATTATGGTCTTCAAGAATGATCATTGTTCATGCGCTAAAGGATGTACCTCAACGTGTGCCTAAACACGTGCCATGGGGCCTGTATCTTTTCGTCATCGGCGCCCTTGGGATGGTCCTTCTGAGTGCAGGTTTGTTCGTCGTTGGAAGTGGCGCCTTAGCGCATAGTGTTTGGATTATCTTGGGTTGTTCAGTCGTTCTGTTCATTTGTCCGATTATCTTCTGGATCGTACCCGTCTTACGTGCAAAACGTAGGCCGGATGGGTCACTTCCTACCTTCCGTGAAGCGCCGCGAAGAACGATAGGATTGATCGGTGTTTTTCTCCTAGTTTGGACTGGTTTACCTTCCTCATTCGATCCAATACGAGCCGATTTATCTCCAAACGAATTTTCCTTTATCATCATCGGATTGGTTCAGGTTTTTGCTGGTGTCCTCGTTCTTGCCTCATTAGCTCCGCTCATGATTAGAGGCCTGCTTCGTCTCGCATCCTTCCGTAGCGGCCCGGTTGTTCCGGTCGCTCTTTCATATCCTCTTCACAAGCCGTTACGTACGGCCGTAGTTATGGGAATGTTTTCGATAACCGTATTCTCTGTTATTGTTCTCAGTGGATACACGCTTCAATTTGAAAATTATTCGAGTACCTTCGTGGAAGAATCGGAAGGTGAATTTGAATTGATGCTTTCCGCAGCACGTTCGCGCCCACTGCAACTCGAGGGCCCGGTCTCGGAGTGGGAACTTGAACAGTCAGATACAACACAAATCGATGCTATAGGGAGGGTTTACCGAGCGCAGGCATTTATTGAAAATCAGGAGGCTGAACGATCACCCTATATTCTTCGCGGGGTTGATGATGGGTTTGCAAATCATGGCGGTCTTCCTCTCCATATCTGGGACTCTTCACTGGGAGATTCCTCTGAAGAGGCGTGGTCTAACATGCATGAACGTGGAGACGTGGTCTTCGTGGATGCATCTTTTGGATTGGAATCGTCAATCGATGGTACAAGTGTAGGAGTGTTCTCCGTTCTGGTCGGTGAAAACATTACAATCATCGATGCCCAGCAACCGAGCCATCGTCGAGAGATGGTGGTCGGTGGTATTCTTGAACAATCATCCTATCTTTTCTCAGCAGGGGTTTGGATGCCATCTGAGCCAGTTGTCGAACAGTATGATGGCTCATTGACCCGAGTTTATGTCTCAGTCTCGGAAGAAAGTAGTGCATCTCCTAGTTTTGATTCAGATGAAGTAAGGTACTTCTCTGCCGCTGGCAAATCAGCTTCTGAACGAGAGGCTGCAACAGAGTTAGCAGAAAACCTTCGATTGGATTTGGAAAAAGAAGGTGTCAACGTATCTTTGATTGCAGAGGATGTTGCTCTCATCCAAGCGTTAGTTCTGTCTATTTTGGCATTGTTTGAGGGTTATCTCGCCATTGGATTGATCATCGGAATTGCAGGTATCGGTGTTGTAACGTATCGTTCGGTCTCCGAACGACGAAAGCACATTGGAATGTTACGTGCACTTGGTTTCACAAAAGGAATGGTGATGCGTGTACATCTTATTGAGATAGGTTGGGTTTCGTTGCTTGGTATCCTCAATGGTGTTGTTGTTGCTTTGATGTTCCATGTAGGTCTCCATTCTGCTATCTGGAAAGAAGAGGGTGCTAGTCTTGTTCTCCCATGGTCAACGGTAGGGTGGGTGATTTTTGGAGGCGCGATACTGGTTTATCTCGCCACGTTATCACCTGTAAGGGCAGCATCAAAAATTGAGCCATCAGAAGCCCTGCGTTCTTCAAATTGAATTATATGATGGCTTTCAGTGTAATGTTTACGCCGAATTTTATTTTTATATGGGAATCCTATTATAATCGCACCCATAGTATATATACGTCATTTGGCGTAGGGCGAGTTACCGCCCTTATTGGAGGATATGACATGAGAAAAATTACCCCTGTAATGCTCGTGCTGTTGTTGGTTGCTAGCCTAATGGCGAACATCGACATCACACAACTAGAAACAACCGAAGTGATTGAGGATGCAGGCGCCCGAAGTGGCGCAGATGCAGAACTTGTTGCTATCACTTCACCGAAAGAAACCCAGTGCAACCCAGAATGCCGCGATGAGATCTTTGTTGGTCAAGATACGACCTTCGAAGTCTTCATCCAAAATTCTGGTGATCAGGCAATAACCGAAATGGGCTATAAAGCCGAAGTTTGGATTGCTGACGGAAACGGCAACCCAATGATGCTTGCCAAAGATGGTTCCGGTGCAGACCTTGTGTACAACAATCCAGACGTCATTTGTGATGATGTAAGCGTTTGTGACGACCAATCCCTCGCTGCTGGTGCTGTTTTCAAGGGTGGTAAAACCACTCTACAATACGGTGGTGGAGATGCTACATGGACTCCTACTGCTGGTATTTACGTCATTCAAATCGAGACCTACTCCGACCAAGATGTCGACCCAGGAAACGATGTTCAGCAAGTTTACGTTGAGGTAGTTGACTATCTCGACATTGAAATCGATATCGAGTGGGACGACGGCTCCGTTGTCGCAACGGGCGAGGGCGCTAAGGCGTTCACCGTCAGTGTAACTCTCAACGGTTCCACAGACTTCATCACTCACAACCTAACTATGGAACTTGATATTACCGGTAACGTTGCTCAAGCAACTGCTGACGATGGAACAGACCTTCTCGCAGCAACTGCTGCTTCTCTCGTGCACTCGGTCAACGTTGGTACCGATCAAATCGTTATGGTCTATCAGAACGAAACTGATCCAACCGATAACATCACAGAAGTTCGAACCATAATGTCCGACGACATCAACAACGGTGTTTGGACATACTCTGGTTCTGTTCTACCAGATACCAGCGTCACCGATGCTGCTTACAGCATCGACGTTGCAATCGGGGGGTACTCACTTTACGGACAATTCGAATCTTGTATGAACACGGTCGTAATCAACTCAAGCGATGCTGAAGGCAATCCAACAACAACGGAAGAAGTCTATGCCAATTTCTGTGAAGAATCCTTCACCAAGGACGATTTCACAAGAAACAACGCTGATGAAATTACAGGAACTCTCAGCACATTCCACGACATTCGTATCGCGATGTTGACTGTCAACCAAGGATACAATAACGATGGTACAGGAATCCCAACCTTCACAGTTGGTGCAGGTGAACCTGGCGACCTTTCTGTCGGTATATCGTATGTCGATGCAGCCGTTGAACACCGTGGTTCATCCAATACGGAGTTGTACCATTGGAACGTCTCGTTCACAATCACCAACGCCGATACGGGCGAAGTCATTACTGATCTTGCGAACGACTGTCTTCAAGGTGTTGAACCATCCTACAACTATGCAATGCTTGGTACTGGCCCAGAGGCCTTTGACCAAGGTCATGCATGTACAATGGTTGACTTTGACGTAGGAACCTACACCATCGAGGCAGAATTGGTTATGGGTGGTAAGACCACTGATCAAAAGCCAAGCAACAACGTTGTTTCAATGGAGAAGGAAGTCCGCAACAACCTACCTATCATCTCATCACTCGATCTTGTCACACAAGGTGACCTCTATCTCGGTATGGAGAACATGCTCGAATTCGAAGTTTCCGTCTTCGACGCTGATGACGTAACTGGTGAAGGACTCACCTACTCTTGGGTTGGCGGTGCAAATAGCATTGCCCTCGCAGGATGTGGTGGAGTTGGCGGTGAAGCTCGTACATGCACAACACCAATCATCCAAGACTTTGTTACGACCTTCCCGGTTGTAGTTACTATCACCGATGCTCATGGCGGTGAAGTTAGCGAAGATATCATCATCGAAATTTGGAACGATGGAGTTGCATCAGACTCTACTAATGATGGAATCACGATGAATTACGCTTTGACATATTTCAGTAAGTCGCCATTTACCATCAGTGTCACTGATGGTGATACTGCTGCCTGTTCAGAGATTACTCTACCAGATGGTGCTGGAGGAGAACTTTCGGGCAAGTACGACCCAGTCGCTGTTGTTGATTACAATCCAGTAACAACCTATGCAGCAAACGATGTCCTTGCTCAGAGCATTGACATGGTCTTTGATTCAGGATTGGGTGCATCCTCGCTTTGGTTTACTACCAACTGTAATAGCCCAACATTGACGCAACTTCTTGCAGATGGTGCAACCAACAGTGAAGATGACTCAACCAAGTCTGTTCTATCTACGGTCCTTAACGGACCAGTTCTGCCTGCTGGAAAGTTCTTGCTCATCGCTGATGCTCTCCAAGCAAAGGATGCGCCAAGTGCTTCGATCAGTGGTTTTAGCGCTGCTGCCGGAATGGGTGGAGACCTTATCATGAACTGGGGACTCTCTGGTACAGCACTCGCTGGCGACAAGATTTCTGTTAGCATCACAGGTACTGGCGTTGACTTTGAGGTAGACTTGGACAAAGATTCCGATACCTACACCTACAGTGGTTCTTCAACCACACACGGTGAATCCTACGATATCGAGGTCGCTGTGTGCAACAACGACGGACTCTGCAGCACGCCAATTGGATCTGCAACAGTCGTAGCTGACAAGCAAGTCGACAACGCTGGTGCAACCGGCGTAACCGTCACAGAAGCTGGTGACAAGTGGACATTGGAATGGACTGCAACGGGAGAAACCACTGATGTTGCTTCATGGAATGTCTGTTACAAGAACCGCGAGGCATTCGATGCCGCAAACATGCCAACAACATGTGTCAACACTGGTAGTTCTGATGTCATGACTGCCGATGTTATGATGAGCACTGCTCCGGGACAATACACTGTCTACTTCGCTGTAGTTCCAGTCGACGCCCTTGGTAACACTGGAACTGCATCTTCTTCTGGAGATGCTGGTGCTGACGCTGCGTTCAACAAGGCCAATGAAGGTGGCGAGATCACTAACGGCACAGATGATGGCGATGACAAATCGAGTGGCGAACTTCCAGGCTGGACCTGGGGAGCCATTGGTGGCGTAGTCGTTGTAGCCTTCATCGCAGGAGCCTTCATCCTCTCACGAGGCGGTGGCGACGGCGAAGACAAGGATTGGGACTACTGAGTTCCATAAAAGACTGATTGATTAGTCGAAATCTGTGCGTCGAGAACGCATAGGAGCCGCCAGAGGGGGCGTTCAGGCGCCCCCTCTGGCCTTTTTTTATTTTCATATTTTTATTGTAGAATTTGAGATCATCAAATCCGAGCTTAATGTTGAAATTTGTTTGATTTTTGTTTATACAATATTTCGAATAAAAATAAATGTTCATTTTACAAATTGTTTGTACTAGTGGGATAGAAAAATACTGTGCAGTATAACGTTTATTTCACTATATGAAAAACAGAATTCAAAGATTTTGCACCCCAACTCCTATAAGTGGCGGAAGGCGTGGTTGCACTTGCATACAGTCCGTATGGGGTGAATGACTATGTTGGGAAACAAGAATAAGAAAAAGAAAACCGCAATGGGTGGAATCGGAATTGCCGTTCTACTATGTGCTTTGATGGCCTTCATGCCAATGACAAGCCTAGTGGATAACACTGCAACCGATACTGTCAGCAATGCAGAGATCGTCTCTGAAGTAGACGATTTCTTCAAGTTGCCAGCCACCGTCGAACAAACAACCTATGAGTATGATGCCGCTCAAGAACTCTTGGGCATGAGGCAGATGAACACAAAGGGATTCCTCACTGAGGATGGCAGAATTGCACAGCTCACAAGTGATGAGCCAGTGCACTATCTTGCTGACAGTGGGGCCTTTGAGGACATCAACCTCAACATCATGGCAACGCCAGAAGGCTGGGAAGTGAAAGAGAACATCTTCACGACCACTTTCGCTGCTGAAGTTGCTAATGGTGTAAGCATCGAACCAAACCAATTCGTCGATCCGATCGTCACTGGTTTGAACCCAATGCTCGTAACCATCGATATCACGGGAACTGCACCTATGCCTTACCATGCTGCTCCAGCAACTGGTGATGTAGAGGTCGGTGGAAACGTGATTCGCTACCCTCTCGCAGAAGGCTTTGCTCTTGACTACTCCGTGGATACTACACAGGTCAAGCAAAACCTCCTCATCCAAGAGCGTCCAGTTCTCGATGAAATCGCAGAGTACTTCGGTATGACCGAAACCATCCGTCTTCCTATGGGCTATGGCCTGTACCTCGACGGTGTTCCTCTCGGCGATGAAATCACAACGACACAAGGCGAACTTGAGATCCGCAACGTCGATTCCGGTGAACTCCTGGCCACCATTCCTGAGCCAGTTGTTATGGAAGACCGCGGAACAGAACCTTACATCGGAACGTACTTTGTACAAGTTTACGGTCCTATGGTCCTATTGACCACCGCAGTTGAATCCGACTGGTTGATGTCCGAAGACCGAGTATACCCACTCGCTCTCGACCCAACCATCAAGGTCACAAGCGGAAACCGTGGTTACTGTTACATCTACTGGGGTTACTGTTACAACAACACATATTCCTACCTTTACCGATACTACAGCTCTTACTACTACGTTCCATGGCACAAGTACACGTTCACAAGTAATTCTGCATTGCCAAGTGGTGCTACGGTTGAGGAAGTCAACTGGAAGCAGTACGTTAGCTACGGATACGGTAGTTCCTCATCGACAAGCATTACTTCCACAGTACTCGAATCTTGTGGAACTGACGCACGATATAACTACGGAATTTCGTCCGCATCATGTTCTGGAGCAATCTCTGCGAACCTGTTGTCTGGATCGAACTCCAACGTCAATGAGCGCAAGTTGATTTCATCGATTGGTAACTCGGCTGCTGCTGGTACCTATTCCCAAGGAACCGGTTGGAAGACCTCAGAAATCTGTGACAACAACAACGCAGCTGGAACTGCATGTTCCTCAAGCACAGGTTCACACAACTACATCATCAACGCTCAGTCAAATTCCGGAACTGTCGGAATGGGTGCTCGAATGACTTCAAGCATCTACGTCTACACCTACGCTTACAATAGCGGTGGATCAAACAGTTATCTCGAAGTCATATACTCTGGTGGATCTGACACGGACGCCCCAACTTCCAGTCACGTCCCATACAGCGGTCTTACTTCCTATGTCGAAGGAGAGCGCACATTCTTCACCAAGTTGACTGACCTATCTGGAATCGATACCACTTCAACCAATGGGCCAAAGATGTTCTACAGCATCAACAACGGTACATGGACATCTGTAAGCGCAACGACCGTGCAGTCCTGCAGCACAACTGCTACCGACTGTCGCTTCAAGGCTTCAACACCTGACATCAGTGCAGGCGATTACGTCGAGTACTACTGGAAGTTCCAGGATTTGAATCAAGGAAGCAACGGTGCGAACATTGGTTACGACCCAGCCCCACCTGCATCGGCTACCAACCCAACCACATGGGTTCAAACTGCCGGCAACGCGCACTGGTTCTTTGTCGATGACGTTGCCAACGCTGGAAATGCAAAGAAGTTCACTGTCCTACAGACAGATGTTCACTCTGGTAGTTACTACAACCCACAAGGTTACCACGACCGACAAATGACCTACTATGACCACAGCGATGAGTATCTCTTCGAGTGGGACGTTTCCAACTGTGGAACAGGTAGTTACTCCTGTTTCTACGCGTCCTCTTACTACTTCTACTCCCAGTGGAAGATGCAGTGGACGACCGGTCCAAGCAGTGGATACAATGGCTTTGGTGGAACTCGATCAGGTTTGATGGAGATGCATCAAGGTGACGGCGGTTTCCTTGCAATCAGTGCAAAGAACGGCCCTCAGATGAACCTCATCTTCCACTATGACTCTGGTGACAACGCGTGGGGAATGGTCGGAATCGGCGATTCAACACCTGAGATTGAAACCGGTAAACTCGCTGGCGGCTCTAGTGCTTCATCTGTAAGCACCTATGGTTACACAGCAGCTTACAACATCCCACTATCCGGACTTGACATTACTGGAACGTTCGGTAAGTTTGATTGGAACGGAACCTACAGTACCTCGAAGGCCAACTGGCTCTGCGCTGGTACCAACGGTTTCTACTACTTCTACCGCTCGACTAGCTCGAACGCACGATGTTCCTCTGGATACTACTATGCATACAACGCCAACTACAGATGGAGTGGGTTTGCTCTTAGTGCAGGTTATTATGGACGCATGGCTTCCTCTGGTTCAACCACCTACAAGGTAGGAAAGATTGCACCAACACCGGACACCAGTGCTCCAACAATGGACCATTCGGGAATGCGAGATTCACACAGTAAGTCTCGAACTTTCACCTACACAATTTCTGATGCTGGTGATCCACCAGCAGGATTGAACGTCAACAACACAATTGGCGAAGGTCCTACACTCTACTACAGTATTAACAACGGAACGTTGAACTCCATGAAGCTCGACCCTGTTGGAAAACAACGAGCTGATTGTACAGATGCAGAGTGTCAATGGTCTGCTGAACTTAACAACCTTGAGCGTGGAGATTACATCACGTACTACGCAACTTCTGTCGATACCTCGACAGCATCGAGTGGAACAAACACCCAGACTACTACATCCAGCAGTTTCGAAGTCGGTGACCCGAACATGATGCTGATCGTTGAATGGCGAGACATGGGATACAACACACAGTATTTGTGTGACTACCAAGTCATCTTCTATGACGTTACCAATGAAATTGAGTTCAAGTATGACTCCTCATGTAACGCATATTACGACTATGCAACCGTCGGATACATGGACCACACACGAACCAAGGGTGACACAATGCGAAACCCTGGTGGCGGTTACATGGCTGGAAACAATCCTCACACAGCGAATTTCCGTATCTCAACTGACGGAAACGACCACGGATACGAGACCTTCTCAACAGGAATGACGTCTCTAACCAACGCTGCAGAGGTCATTTCAGGTGCTTCCAACGGACGTCCAACTGGTTACTACTGCGCATACAGTTACTACTGGAACCAGTACAAGACAGGATGTAACGCAAACATCGATTTGCCATCTGGCTTCGAGTTTGATTATTTCCAGAAGACCTTTGATGGTGACGACAGCAATGATCGTCTACGTATTGGACGAAACGGTTACCTCTACATGATCGACAGTGGTTCCACCGCTCTTGAGCGTGGAATTACCACATGGGGTACCAACATGCCTGCATTACCGTACTCAAGCAACTCTGCTGCTCGACCTGGTACAATTGCACCATGGTGGGGCTACTACAGCAGTTACTACTGCTACGACAACTCTAACACAGATTGTGGTGTTTATGTCCGTTCTATGCCATTCGAAGGCAAGGGTACTGATGTTAGTGGCGACCTCGACTGTTCCAGCAACAACATTGAGTGTATCTGGGACAAAGATGGATCACCATACCGAATCAGCCCGAATAGCGACTACTTGTCCATCAGCGGTGGCGACCTTACCATTGAGGAAGGAACCACCATCCAAGTTGCACAAGGCAAGGGTATCTCTATCGACGGTGCTTGTGACTCCGTTACTGCAAGCGGTAGCGCTAGCGAACGTATCGTCTTCGAGGGCGCAAGTGGCGCTGAGTGGAAGGGTATTTCCTTCACAGACGACTGTACTGGTGGAACTGATGACCGACACGTCTTCAATTATGTTGATTTCAACAACACGAGCTCTGCAGCAATCTCCGCTGGCTCCCGCCACGGTGATTACAACGCATACTGTGCTGACAGTTCTGGTGGTACACGAGCGTGCTACTCCAACAGCAACGTTGGAAACTTCACGCTCAGCCACGTTACCTTCACCAACGTTGAGACGGCGATCCGTCACGGCAGTGGCCAAGGTACAGGATTCACCTTGAACGACTTCAGCATCACCGATGCAGACAAGGCTTGTATCAACCTCCCATCAAGTGCGAGTGCAATGATCAAGACAGGTACGATGACCAACTGTAACACCGATGGTGAATCATGGGCTGGTGCTATTGTCAACTACCCAGGTTCAACCGGTGGTATGCTCCACGTTGAGAATGTAACCATTGAGAACGCTTATGTCAACCTTATTGACACCGATCTCCAACACGTTACTGTTTCCAACGTAAGTGCTACTGTTGCATCTACTCAAACCGGTACCGTTCTCAATTCAGACTACGGTGTTGCAAGTGAAGTAATGCTATACAACTTCGATGCAGATGATTATTCCAGTGCATCCATCAATGCCCTCGGCGCTATCAACATGACCGATGTCGATTGGGGAAGTGCTGATTTGACCATCGCTCCTGGTGGTTCATCAAGCACCGCCAACGGCCCATCTGGTGATAACGCAATCATTGACGATGTCACCGCTGGTGATATGCTCATCTATCGAATGCAACCATCCATCTTTGCTGATGTTACTGCAGGTCACATTGACTTCTCCGGTAACGCAATCACCACTGATGCAATGATTGTCACCAACCTTGACTCCGGTCGATTCGGCGTTGCAGGTTGTGGATGGATTATCGATGCTACAACCATTGACTCTGATCGTTTGTACAGTAGCTGTTCAAGCAGTGCTGCTCCAAACACCATGATCTTTGATAGTGGTACATTGTCACACACTTCGAGCACCGACCACGCTGTCTATGCTCGTAACTCCAAGATGACTCTCGGAAACATCGGCATTACCAGCTCCAACGCTGGTAGTAGCGGACCTTACCTCGCTTACGCGAGTTCCAACGCTGATATCCGACTCATCGAGGTCGACCAGAACACTAACGACTGTGCCGATTCAAGCGGTGCTACAGGAGACTGTGATGTTTACACATCCGGATCTGCAGTAATCTACTACGGTGGACTCGCTGAACTCCGTGCATACCGACTTGAAGCAGTCGGTGGCGTCGTTCAGGAAGTTGACAAGAGCGGTCACGTCGTCAGTGCAAGCGTTGTAAACAGCGCAGGTGCCGAACTCTTTGAGGTTGGGTCCCACATCACTGACGGTAACGGTGAAGCCGATGTCTGGGTTATCACTGCTGATAGCAACGGTAACACGTACTCTGACCACAACCTCCGTGCATTCGGACCGGCTGGACAGAACGAAACCCTGACGACCGATGCTTGGTACATCAGTGATTTGAGTAGCGGATTTACTATCGGTAGTTCCTACGATCTATTGCTCGAGCCAGCGCCAGTTGACTTCAACGGTACAAACATGGATTGTTCGTGGTTGGCTGCATGGACCGATGCTGACACAGGCGCAGGTCTGCCAACCAACGGTACAACCCCTGCTGGAAACATCATCTATGAATTCGATGGTACGCCAATGACATTGACTGAAGACCTCAACCTCAATGGTTGTGTCGTCAAGTTGATGGGTGCTGTACTGAAGGTCAAGTCGACCGCAACAAGCACACCTGTTTTGACTCTTTCAAACGGTGGTAAGTTGCTAGTCGGTAAGTCGAGCGTTGCAACTGGTTCACTCAAGGCTGTTTCATCGACATACCCTCTACACATCGACATCCAAGACGGAGTTCTCGAAGTTGATGGCGGTACCGTTCGTGACGTCGCACAAGACTCAACCACTGGTGCTGCACTCTACGTCGGCGACGGTGCTACACTCATCATGAAGAACTCGGGAGTCATCTATGGCTCCACTGCATCTTCGGATGAGATGGCAACTGTCAAGATTGACGGTGGAACAGCGAACATCGATTCGTCAAGTATCATCAACGTCGGAAACACAGGAACAGCCCTTTGGGTTGAACAATCCAGTGGTTCGTTCAGCAATATTGCTGTCTCGAACGCCGCTGTTGGTATCCAATCCTACAACGGTGCTCCTCAAATCGATGGATTCACCTCGACAGATAACACCGTTGGTGTTGACGTCTACGGTGGAATGAGCCTACCAACCATCTACCGTTCGACATCCCTCTCCGGACAGTCGACAGGATGGCACACCTATGCAATCGATCTCTCTGCGTTCATCGGATCTGGTGACTATCTGCAAGTTGGTGCTAACTCCATCTACGGTGGAGGTAACGCTCACCCTACCTACAACTACGCATCGAGCAAGTACTACATGCTCACCGACCGATGGAACATCGAAATCACTTATGACGATGGTTCTGGAGAAGTCTCTGAAAACATTACTACCCCAGATAAGATGGGATACTACCCATATGCAGCAGACGATCCTAAGTCAGGAAACGGAGCTGCTACTTACGCTGGTGGTGAAGGTGGTGTCGCTTCATGGCATTGTAACTACTACGGTTATTCGTATGGACCTGGATACACAGGATCCTTTGACGGATACATGTATTACATGTGGCGTTACTGGCCTCAAGGTCCAACACAATACGTTTCCTACCCAGGATACTATTACTACCCTGACGAGTTCGGATTCCGCTGGAGTGAAGTCAATGAAGATACCAATCCTTCGTATGGATCCTACCCATACCACTACTGGGGTTACTACTACAACTCCTACCACGGCGGTCAAGGTGTCTACAAGCCTCCTGAAGGCTACACCGGATACGGTGGATACTACAACATCTGTTTGGATTACGCTTACAGTTACTACATGAACCCAGGACAAGGTGCTCGAATGAGTTTCCCAATCGTTGATATCTCCGATTCTTCGATTTCTGCGGTCACCATGTATGTTGACGTTCTCCACAACCGTGCAGACAATTACCAAGACCGACTTGACTTCGTCGCCCGTGCAGGTAACGACCCAGGATCTCTTGGTGACTATGCACGTGACAGTGGTACCGCTTCATTCCAGAACGGTGACATCACTGGTGCAGAGACTGGTATCGCAATCGGTGGTAACTTCGCCTCTGGAAACTTTGACGGAATCGATATAACATCGCCAACCGATCAGGGAATCGAGATTACCGGAGCTACTTCTTCAGCAATGAACGATATAGAAGTTGACGGTGGCGACTACGGTATGCTCGTCTCCAGCTCTGGTTCAGGCCAAGTTGATTTGACAAACATCGACTTCGATGGTCAGAACAACGCAGGTATCTACTACGTCAAGGACCTTGGCGGCGATCTCTCAGGTACCATCACTAACAGTGCTGGTGCTGCGTACAAGTACGGTTCACAAACTGCTAAGGATGTATCCTTCAGTGGTGTAACAGTTTCAGGAAACAATGTTGGTCTCGAAACCGCTGGATCTGGTGATATAACCATCACTGATTCGACCTTCGCCAACACCGCAAACGATGTAAAGATCACTGGAACGAGTGAGATTGACTTCATTGAAGGAACGGTCGACCCAACAAAGGTTGACGTGACAGGAACTGGTGGATTTGAGCGCATGCGCGAACTTACCATCAATGTCCAAGCCGATACGAATGCAGTGATAGATACGAACGTCGTACTGATGAACGCTGACAAGAAGATTACTGGAACTGGCACAACCGACTCAAACGGTGACGCTGAGGGTATCTTGTTCCGTTCAATCCGTGTTGATTCAGCTGGAACAACCAACGATGATCTTAATGGATACGAAGCTGTTACAGTCGCCATGATTGATTACTCATCGACCGATGGTGACTTCCGATATGCATTCCAATCTCTCTCATTGAGTGATGCGAGTGGTAACAGTGGAAGCATTTCACTAACCGATCGAATCAATGCACGTGTCTGTTACAGTTTCAACAGTGCCTCGTACGAGACGGTTTCCAACTGTGCGAGTTACCTCAGTACTGGTGGTAACCGTAACTTGGACGATGGTAACGGTGGTACGGTTAAGGAATACGGATACTATGCTGCTACACCAGAGGACATGTCTGGAAAGACCATCATGATGGACGTACCTTTCATGTACTTTGATGACAATGACATACACAACTGGAACAACACATTGGTTCTTGTTACTGGAGCATATCTCTTCACTGACACACAACGTTGGTACGCACAAGGAGGATCAAATGCTCCTGAATTGTACTTGCACGATGCAGAAGTCTACGGAGTTTCGACCAACCCAGACACCGGTCAACAAACCGGTCTTGAATTGGGTTACATCTATCAAGCAATGGACATCTCGATCAAGGATACAACCTTGAATCCAGTTGCATCCATCACAAGTGGTATGGCTTACAAATCATCATGGAACAACTATGATCATCGATCAGAGTTCTTACACATGGAGAATGTAACGGTTACTCACTTCAAGGGATACACACCGTTGAACAACGCAATTCAAACAACAGACATATGTGTTCGAATGACAGGTACCGATGGATCGTACATCAAGGATAGTACATTCAACGACTGCGGTGCTGGAATTATGACGCAAAGAAGCCCATATGCTTACACACACAATACAAACGAGTTTGGAGCCGATAACCTCACCATTGAAGGAAACGAATTCAACGATGGTGGAGAAATTGCTGACGTATGGGTTTATGGCAACGCTTACACCGACGATATGGTTGTCACAGGAAACTGGTTCAACAGTTCATCTTCTGAAGAAGGAGTCCAAATGTACGCTGGAAACAACAAGCGCATGACTGTTGAAGATAACTACTTCAACGGACCGCAAACTGCGATTCAGATGCGTGGAATCCTGGACTACACCATCGATAACAACGAAATCATTGGAACCTCAGAATCCGGTGAAGCCGGTATCGAAGTGACTGGCGGATTCGGCGTTATCTCCAACAACTCATTGTTGGACGCTGATGGCGGAATCTACATGGAAGAGGCTGCAGGCCCACCTGCGCCAACGACATCGCTGTGTACAATTGCATCGACTTCTTACAGAACAACGAGCACATGTACCTTCACAGTACCAACCGGTGGCGTGAAGGTCTACGTCGATCTTGAATCCGACAGTTGGGGCGGTGAAATCGGTCTCGAAATCACCAAGCCTGACGGTAGCAAGGACACATGGGCAGCTGGTTCATTCAGTTCAAACACCATGTACGCACGTCTAACATCCTACACAACCTCTGGTTCGTACACTCTCAAGGTTACTGACACATGGGGTGACGGTGGAGCAAACATCGCTGTTTACTACGGAACATCGACTGGCGGATATGCAGGACCAAATGTTGAAAACAACACAATTGGAATCAGTCCTGGACGAACCGCACCGAATGCAGTTGGATTTGACTTAAACGATTGTGACAAGGTCACCATCCAAAGTAAGGACAACACAGTCACCCTTGGTGACAATGCAATGGTCACCGATGGCTGTGATGTAAAGGATATTGATTCATCCTTCGTCGGAACTGGTGCATCATCCACTATCGGTATCTCATCTCTCAATTCGGGAGACGATCTCGATCTTGATGGAACCTCTGTTGCAGGATACGCTTACGGTATCTCCATTGAGTCTGCAGAACTTCTCCTCCACGGAGATGCAGACATCGCAGGAAGTACTGCTGGTGTCTATGCAGACAGCGCAACGGTCACCGCTATTGGTGCATCCGTTGACGGTGGTTCGACCGGTACAGGTCTGTACATGGTCGATGGTGACTACTCGTGGATTTATCCACTCGATGCTGCAGGTGACGTTGGTGTCTATGCTGAAAACACCGAGTTCCGATGGGACGGCGGTACTTCAACAGCGACAACAGCACTCCATGCTGTCGAGTCGGTTGGATCTGTTGAGAACTTGACTTGGTCCGCAGCTACAACGCAAATCAACGCAGGCTCGAATTCGTACGTTACCAGCATTGGTAATACGCTCGACGATCAGAAGATCAGCATTGTTTCATCTGCAACCATTGACGAAGCGAATCTCTTCAGCCTTGATGCAACTCACCTCAGTGGTGCTGCATCCGCTGTTGGTATGACCTTGGTCTCCACTGACGGAACTCGTGCTGCATACGTATCACCATCCTTCCAGCCAGATATTATGGCTATGGACGGTGATGACTCAGATTGGATTGGTAACACGCCATTGAACCCATCTGACGATGCTATGCCAGGTATGGTCTCCGGTGACGGAACCAACGACTTCTATGTCAGTTACAGTGAAGGTGATGCACTATACATCGGTATGACTGGTGAAGACCTCTCCACCAACGACCTCTTGATTTATCTCGATGTCGTTGCTGGTGGTTCTAACACTGGTTACAACCTCAATGGTGCTCACACACTACCGGTTCAAGCAGACTACCTCTTCTGGGCAACTGATGGTACTGGGAACAACATGGATCTATACTCTAATGGATTCCTTGGCTGGGGTCCAAGCCGCTTGTCCACAGATGCAATTGACACCTCCTTCAGTAGCGATTTCTACGAAATCGCAATCCCATTCAGCCGAATTGGAGGAACTCCTGATGCAGTGAACATCGTCGCTATCGTTCAAGACGGTTCAGCGAACATCCAAACTGTTCACCCAACTCAGACTGTAACAACTGGTGTTCAAACACTCGCTGAGTACATCTCCGTTGAGACAACTCACGATGACTTGGAAGACGGAAGTATCAGCGATGAAGTTCTTGTCTACCGTACCTACAAGGGTACCACAACCGCAGGACCTGCAAAGGACTACGATGTGATGATCAAGACCAAGGCAGACTGTGCTTACGATTGGCATACTGTTGACGCTGTTTCGATGGCGACCAACCAGGCGCTAACCGAAGACATCAAGCGTGCATGTCCTGAAATCCAGGCTGCTCTCGCTGATGACGCAGTTGATGAGGACAGTGGTGCTTACACCTTCTCCTTGACCAACCTCGCTGATGACGTCCAAGATGAAGAGGCATCTCTAACCTGGACCGTTACAGAAGGAACGACCGTTGCTCACAGCAACGTCTTGGTCGACTGGGACAAGAATGGTCACACAGTTACCATCACGCCTCTCACTGACCAGTTCGGTACTGTTGAGTTCGAGTTCATCGTTACGGACAGCCACGGCTTGACCGATACCAAGAACATGACCTTGACAGTCAACAACATCAACGACAAGCCAGTGATTTGTAACACCGATCGTGGTGATTGTATGCCGGTCTTCGTTGACGACGGATCTTACACGAACATCGTTCCTGAAGGATTCGGTAGTGTTTCCAAGACCCTTGGAGACGTCTCCAACGCAAGCCGCTCGTACGTCCGTGACATGGACAACGAGAATTACCCAGTTCGACAAGTCTACACTTGGGGTGCTTCCGTACCTAATGATTGTGTTGCATTCGGAGTTTCCGTTACTGCAAACGAGTTGACCATCACAGAGGCAACCGACAACGAACTAGGTGGTACCTGTACTGTTACCCTCACACTCGAGGATGATGGCGCAGAGAACCAACAAGCAGATGATTTCACGGTTGACTTCTCAGTCAGCCCTGTTAACGATGCTCCAGTCGTCCTCGACTGGGATGTCACGTCCGGTGCAGTTGTTACTGCAGCAAACGGATCTACTCCGGTTGCTCCATGGTCCATCAGCCTCATGGAAGATGACACCAGTGCTAACAACTTGACCTACGACTTGTCTGCTATCAAGGCCGACGTTGATCACAACCCTGTTGACTTGACATGGACTGTTGAATCAACCGACCAGTGTACTTACGAGAACTACTTCAGCACTGAAATTGTTGGAGACAACCTCGTCTTTACACTCGTTCCTGATGCAACAACCACTGCAAACGCTTGGGAAATTGACTACTTGAACAACAACGGTATCCATCAGATTGGACCGAGTGGTTCCGACTTCTGTCAGATCCGCCTCGTCCTCAAGGATACTGCTACAGCACCAAGTTACGTGCCAAACTACGACCCATCGGTTATGCCGATTGCAAACTACCAACAAGGTGTTGCAACACAGGAAATCGGTGTTCGTGTTGAGAACGTTCGTGAACTCGTCGCAGACTACTACTTCGATGAAGTCATTGGATTTGATTTCCAAGGCATCAACAACGTACTCACAGGTACCTACGTACCTGTTGAGGTCGAAGTCGGTGCTGGAGGCGATCAAGGCCCATACACCTACGACCACATGTTGGCTGTAACCTTCCACACCAGTGGAGGCCACGGTGAAGCTGAGAACGTTAAGTACATCACACCTCCAGAATGGGGCCAGACTCTAACGGTTAAGGAATATGTCTACATCGTCGAGCCTTCTCAAGTTGGTGAAACACCGTACATTTGGGTAGAGATGGATGTCCTAACCTGTCTTGACGCGGAATGTGACATGTCAAAGGCTCCTGCACAACGGTTCCAGATGGATGACCCAATCAACGGTCCATGGGCTCACGTCAATTATGGCGGTGGCATAACCGGTGAACAATGGTCCAAGCCTGGTGCATATGGTGACGATGGTATCACAGAATCAACCCGTCGACCACTACTTCAGGACAGTGATTGGTGTAACAACGTAATGTTCTCCAACTCATCTGCAGTTGGCGCTGGAATCCCAACCGCCTGTAACCACGTGAACAAGCCTGCTGAGAACTTCCTCGACAGTGGAGATAAACTCCCAACCGTTGTTGAACTCGGTGGCGGTGTTGGATCAGTTCCATCGTTCGCACCAAGTCTCGTCGTCGTAGCCCTTGCTGGCTTCTTCGTCACTGCTCTTGCAATGGCAAGCCGCCGTGAAGAAGACGAGGAAGAAGAAGAAACCCGACGCATCGTCGAGGACGAAATGGCTGTCAGCCCAGTTATTGCAACCATCTTGATGGTCGCTATCACTGTCGTTCTCTCCGGTGTAATCTATGTCTGGGCCTCTTCTCTTGCTGAGACAGGTAAGTTAGGTGTTCCTCGAGTCACCTTCGACATCGAGAACAAGGAACTTGGTACTGCAGATGGATACTGGGCAATCACAGTTGATCAAACCGAAGCCGAGTTGGCTACAGCGGGTGTTTCTGTAACAGTCATCTACACCAACTCAGATGGTGTCCGAACCACGTACATAACGCAACTCTCAAACACAAGTGATGTCTATGGATTTGATCCATCGAACAGCGATGCGTTTGTGACATTCGTTGACAAGGTTGAGGATGAAGGAAGTTACAAGGAATCTACCTTCGGTATCGGAGATCAAATCTTCGTGCGAACTCATGCTCCTGAGGATGGTCATTCGATTACGGATGCAACAATTCGTATCACATACCAGCCAGGAGCAGGTGAAGGATCCGTCATCAAGACGTACAGAGACCTTGAGTTCAACAAGATCGTCTGAAGTTCAGTAACGACTGAGAACAGTTGATGGGCCGGTGGCCTCGCTGCCACCGGCCCAATCTTCTGGTGCTGTGCCAATGCTTTCAAGCAGGCATCACTAGCCTTGACCATGGTCAGCGCTTGCCGATGTGTAGTCTTCGATTGTGATGGAGTCCTCGTGGATTCTGTAAGTTCGTGGAAAACGCTACATGATGAATTTGGAACGGACAACAGTAAGAATCTCTCGCGATTCATTGCTGGAGAGATTTCCGATGTTGAATTCATGCGATCCGACATCGCTATGTGGAAGGCAATTAGAAATCCTATCCACAAAGATGAGCTGTTTCGAATGTACTCTGGCGTTGCCCTGATGAAGGGTGCACGTGAAACGGTACAGCAGTTACAAGATGCAGGTGTTTACGTTGCCATTGTAAGTGCAGGCGTTGACCTATTTGTCAGCAGTATTGCTGCAATGCTCAAGGTCGATGACTGGATCGCCAATGGCTTTGAATTCGATGAAGATGGTTATCTCTCTGATGATGGCGTATGCCGTCTCCATGCAAGTGGAAAAGGCGATGTAATCAACCGCTTGATGCAAATGCATGGCTTTGTACCAGATGAAATCGTATCCGTTGGCGATTCTGAAATGGACCTTTCAATGATGGTCGATGGAAGCCATTTCATCGGCTTCAATCCAAGCCGAGAATCCTCGCTAGATGCATTTTCAAAAGCAGAGGTGCCGATTGTAACTGAGAAAGATCTCTCTAAGATTTTGCAATACATCCATCTTCCTTCAAGCGAAGGGAATTGATGTGGATTTGTGAGATTGAAGGTTTACAATTGTAAGCATACATGGTTTTGGTTGGAATCCAAGCATCTTCTGGTAGGAGGTTTGATCCTGCCAAGTCGATGAACAAACAAGTGTTGTTCCCCGGAAATCCAAACAAGCATGACCATGTACGTGCCCCGTCACAAATATGTCTGGAACTTCTCGAATAACAAGCCCATCTTCAAGTTCTGGAGATAATGGCGTTTTACCCCCCCATTGAGGCGCTAAATGTCTTCTTCTGAGCATTTGCCGCATTGCTTCGACCGGTTCGGAGTAAGTTACTGTCCGCAAACCTGCTACGAAATCATCGATTGACTTACCATGATAGGAGAGCAACCGAACATCGTGTAATGAGAAATCACATGGATTTCCAACGAAGGTTGTTTTGTTGTAATCCTGTTGAATGTCTTTCTCAAAAGTTGGTTGCGGTTCAGCAGGGCGGACAGCGTCGTGATTTCCTGGTAACATCACACATTCAACCCAATCAGGTAACAATTCCAACAATCGTGCAAACTCACTATATTGTCCAAACAAATCTGGAATTGCAAGTTCCTTATCTTGGCCAGGATAAATTCCTACTCCATCGACACAATCTCCACTCAAAATCAGATATTTGATCGTCTTGGCAAGAGGGTCGGTGTGAAACCATCGTACCATCTTGTGCCATTGTGCTTCAAGGAATGTCTTTGATCCAACGTGAATATCTGATAAGAACGCTACACTAACGCCAATATCTGCGCTTTTCTTTTCGTGCCGGTCCTTCATCGGGAAGAATAGATCATCAACATAGAATATATCGCCGGTTTGTGAAAATGAGCCACTCACACCGAGTACATCATCAGGCATCAAACCAGCTTCGACCACTTGTTCATGCATTCGATCACGATCATCTCCTTGACGGATGGTCAACAAACAATTCATCTCCCCTGTTTCATCCTCCAATCCGAACATTAGATGTCCGTTCTTTGTGTGTCGAGGATCATTGACGAGACCGATTGCTACGGCGAGATTCTCATACCCTTGGTATCGTCGATATTCCGCATTTAGACGTCCAATCTCTTGAGGCTTTCTTGGAAGTCTAGAATTCTTCACAATCATCTTCCGAATACTATCTAGACGATCATTGAAGCACGCTTGTATGTGGCCCATTTTGCCTTCAGTGGTGCTGTTTCCTGTGATGTCATAATGAACGAGAATGTCATTATCAACATCTGTGGCAATTCCTGAAAAATCTTTGTCACTCCAATCAGGAAGGTTGTTTCGATACTGGATATTTACCGGTTCAGGTTCTTTGATAGGGGCGATTGTTCTACCGATTGGTTGACTTATTTTCTCAGTTTCATTCGTTTGTTTTGGGACTGTTGAAGCAATCATTTCATCCAGAAGTTCGATGGTTAGCATCCCTCTTTGGAAACCTATTTCAGACCCTTGCTCAAGGACCGCAATCGGGTTGCTAAGCGTGAGTAATTTCTCTTTGGTTTCGGTGGTAACAAGAATTCCCCGTTTCATCAATTCCTGCGAAATTAACCCCCATCCCGCAGTCATGAGCGTCAATGGGGGGCGACCCTCCAAAAGGCTTCACGTTCATTCGTTTCCTGATTCATCCGACCATTCGACGTCCGTTCCGATATTTGCATCCGAAGGAATATTCGATTTATCAGACCAAGATTGAGCCTGCCATTCTGCTGAACGGGCAGCGGCTTTCGCTCGTTGGTTGCGAGCAATCTCTTCAAGTGCTTTAATTCGAGCTTCTTCTTCTCGTTGCTTGATCTCATCCTGGAGTGTTTTCTCTGCCAATTCCATAGCCTGATCCCAGTGACGTATGGCAGTTAGAAGTGCGAAATGAACGAACCCTTCTTTGTTCTCTTGTCGATTACCGCCAATTTGGGTTGCTTCGGAAATCGCCCATGTACGTGATGCAATTCCAACGTAAACATATCCGACTTTTTTGTTGGTTCCATCGTTACTAGGACCAGCAATACCAGTGATAGATATTGCAATGTCAGCATTTGCTCTTGCAAGTGCTCCCTGTGCCATTTGGATAGCAACTTCAGCGGAAACAGCGCCGCGTTTTTCTAGTGTTTTTGGATCTACATTCAATTCACGAATTTTCGTATCATTGGAATAAGTAACCCATGACTGATTGAACCACTTACTTGCACCAGCAATGTCGGTAAGTGTACTTGCAAGTAAACCGCCAGTGCACGATTCTGCTATAGTGATGGTATAACCATCCTTTAGACGGCGAACCAAACGGGCTGCAGCGGCTTGAGCCTCTTCGTCCATTGTTACTTCGCGGTCGCACATCCGTTTTGAGGTTATTGCATTGCCAAGCGTTTCAAATACGTCACTAACGACGGAGGGTTGGGTCTGTGGTCTAGGGGTTTATGACGTCGCCCTTACAAGGCGAAGATCGAGGGTTCAATTCCCTCCGGACCCATTACCATAGGTATTCTTCGATTGATGATACGTCACTCGATATTACTTTCGTAATACCACTTTTTTGGCGAATTTCTTCAGCATTCTCACTCTCTGAGACAAGGAGTAGGTGAACTGCGCGTTGCCACAACCCATTATCCGGTGTTGACTTTCGATGATCTACTGCAACCAACACTCCATCGAGTTCAGCAAACATAAGCGCGGATAAGGCATGTGAAATCTCATCTTGATCAAGAATAATCCAGCGTGCTCCTTTCATCTCATCGCGTACGCTTTCACCGAGTTCAGAGAAGAGTACAATTTTCATGCTTACACCATCTTGTATCGAAGTAATGCTACTACGCCACCTAATCCTAGAAGTTGCTCTCCAGCATCATGGTCGGTTGAACATTGGATGAGTTGTCCTCCAATAGCATCCAATCCTTGTACCCAATCTCTTAGCAATTTATCATCGAGTTGTGTTTCTTCATCCCTTAGTAAATCAATGGCTACGAGCAAGGTTTCAATCGCACCTTCTGACATGGCACGGACGAGGGCCTGCTCTCCATATGCAACTGCTCCGTTAGAACTGATTCGTTTCCAAACTTCTTCCAGTAATTGTATTTCCTTGTTGATTGCATGGTCTTCTAGAAATTCATTTGCAAGTCCTTCACGAATGACCTCATTTGCACCTGCTCGACCTGCCATGGATGTTCCGATAAGTCGTAAATTACGTTCTGGTTCGATTTCAAGAATGACCGTTCTCAGTTTTTCACGAGCATGTCCTGGGCCGCACAAAATCATAGGCAATTCTGTACTCGTAGCCGCAAGAATTTCTTTTGCAACTTGCTTTTGGAACGATTGAGCAACTGATTCACTGGTTCGTACGTCTCCACGCTTTCCACCACCCCTCATCGTCCAAGTCGCACCTTCTCTAAGGCCTCTTGATGTTATTTCAAACAGAATGATTTCATCGTTTTCAACAACTACAACTGAGACATTGCTTTTGTTTGAAGAATCCACTGCATCTTTGAGAAGGGAACTATCAAACGCTGGAAAAGCAACCATTGAGATCAATTCGATTTCATCACCAATCTCAATCAGGTGTGTATGATGTGATCCAATGTCTATTGGTGCTTGTTCAATTATTCCATGGACTCTCAGTATATCGGAATAGGATTGATACTCAGTATTGAGGATTCTTAATTCAATCCACATTTTCTTCCTTTCAGCAGCTTTTGCTCGTGAACCTGATTCAGCAGTTGTTGTATCTCTGCGCTCTCCAAGCATTGCTAGATGACGGCCAGTTGAGGCCAGTCGCGCAAGAACCCACAAGTCATCATCGGATTCGATCCGAAGTTTCCAATGGTTCTCAGTTTGCTTGAGAATACGCATCGATGTTCACCCGAAGACACCCTTCAGGTGCCCGTCCTCATCCATATCCATATCGTTGGCTGCAGGTCGTTTTGGAAGTCCTGGCATGGTCATCATCGAACCAAGAATAGCAACTACAAATCCTGCACCAGCATTCAACCGGAATTCCCGAATCGGTAGATCGAATCCAGAAGGTGCTCCGAGCATACCAGAATCATGGGAGAATGAGTACTGTGTTTTTGCCATACAAACTGGAAGATTACCATACCCCCAATCTTGAATTTTCTTCAGTTGACGCTTTGCAGCGGTCTCGATTTGTACACTACTTGCTCCATACATGCGGGTTGCAATAGAGTTCACTTTGTCTTCAACAGAATCGCCTGGTGCGACAAGTGGAAGGAATGGACGTCCAGCAGCAACATGGTCATGAATAGCCTCAACCACCTTATTTGCAAGATCTGAACCACCTTCTCCTCCTTTGGCATGAACTTGAGTGCGACAGACTCGAGATGCTCCACTTGCTCGAGCTGCTGCTTCAATAGCCTCGAGTTCCGCTTCAGTATCGCTTGTGAATTGGTTGATTGAAACGACGACAGGAATGCCGAAACGCGCCATGTTCTTGATGTGTCTATCGAGATTTGAAGTCGCTCCTGCAATAACAGCCTGAACATTTTCTGTTTCCAACTCTTCTTTTGATGGTCGATAACCACCTCGTTCCCCGAATCCCTTTCCATGTAGTTTCATCGATCTTACAGTGACATTCATGACAACACAATCAGGGGCTTTTCCTGAAGTGTTTGCTTTGATATGCATGAATTTCTCTGCACCCATGTCACTACCAAAACCAGCCTCAGTCACTACGTAGTCAGCACATGATAGAGCAATACGATCAGCAACGATAGATGAATTTCCATGAGCGATGTTTGCGAAAGGTCCTCCATGGATGAACGCAGGATTACCTTCAAGAGTCTGAACAAGATTCGGAAGGAAGGCGTTACGAAGAAGCAGAGCCATTGCTCCAGCTGCTTCAATATGCTCGGCCTTGATGGGATGTCCTTCCATTGATTCTGCGATAACAATTTCACCGAGGCGCTTTCGCAAATCAGCATAATCCTTGGCTAATACAAGAATAGCCATGATTTCAGAGGCGGCAGTAATATCGAACCGGTCTTGTCGAACATTACCGTTAGCAGGTCCACCAAGACCAATCACGACTTCACGAAGTGAACGGTCATTCAAATCAACAACACGAGGCCAGAAGACACGGTTCGCATCGATGTTGCACTCATTTCCATGTTTGATGTGATTATCAATTAAGGACGAAAGGAGATTATGTGCCGATGTAACTGCATGAAGATCACCAGTAAAATGGAGGTTGATTTCCTCCATAGGAAGGACCTGTGATTGTCCCCCTCCAGCAGCTCCACCTTTGATTCCAAAGACAGGACCCATAGAAGGCTCTCGAATTACACACGTGGCATTCTTACCAATATGGCACAATGCTTGCGTCAATCCAATGGTCGTCACGGTTTTTCCTTCACCAAATGGTGTTGGATTGACCGAGGTAACCAGAATAAGATTTCCTTTCGAAGAATCAAAGCGTTGTTTCATCCCATCCCAGGTCAATTTTGCCATATGTTGACCGTATGGAATTAATTCTCCAGAGGGGATGCCTAATTTCCATGCAATGGTCTCAATGGGTTCCAATTGGGCTGAACGAGCAATCTCCAAATCACTTGCCATGAACACCTGCATGTACATTTGGCTATCAAATCAACCCCTATATTCAGGGTCAACCCTCCGATTTACGAAGAGTTTCAATCCTACGGAATCACTCTTCTTTCATGGAACCGAGATAGTCTGGTAGATCAACACCAGCCATCTTGGCAACATCATGGACAGGAGGTAGTGAATGGATTAAGGAAGATACGAAGTTTGCAGTACTTCCGCCTTCGCCACCATTGCCTGAATCCCAAACAGTAATCTTGTCGATTTGGAGGTTGGAAATCGCTTCGGTTTGTCGAGCGACAATATCCTCAATCTTCTCAACCATCAAGAGTGTTGCAGCGGCTTTCGGATCTCCACCAGCACTCGCAACGAGTTGCTTGTAACCGTTTGCTTTTGCTTCGAGAACAGCCTTGGTACCTTCAGCTTCAGCATTGTAGCGTGCAAGAATAGCATCAGCCTCACCCTGTGCGATACGGCGTTGGCGTTCAGCCTCTGCTTCTGCAGCAATCTCAATTTGCGTCTTAGAAATCTCTTCACGAACGATTTCCTCAGCACGGAGACGTTCTTGCTCAAGGTTGTATTGTGCCTTTTGAACTTCCATTTCAGCAGTACGTCGAGCAACTTCTGCACGTTGCATTGCGGCAGCTTCTTTTTCTTCAAGGTCGGCTTGATAGGCAGCGATTTCAGCACGTGACAAGTTTTCTCCTTGTACACCAGTTGCTTCTTGTTGTTGAACGAAAACACGTCGGTCGACTTCGGCAGCTTTCTGTCCCTTTTGGGACTCAGCAACGTTTTGAGCAACCTGAACTTCTCGGTCTCGGTCTGCGTTTGCCTTACCGATTGCACCATCACGTTCAGCGTTTGCAACGTCGACGAGAGCCTTGTTAACCGCACCTGCAGCGGCCTTCTTACCGATGCTGTTGATGTAGTTGGACTCGTCAGTAATGTCGATGATGTTAACGTTGATGAGGTAAAGACCCAACTTGTGAAGTTCAGCACCAACGTTGTCACGAATGAGTTCAAGGAAAGCGTCACGATCTTGGTT
>DAKS01000046.1 GCA_002499195.1 Euryarchaeota archaeon UBA443 | reverse complement strand
GGATACCATGAGTGAGATGGCAACGACAAGCGACATGAAGACGACAAAGGAGATTATGTCTTCCATGAGTGATGATGATAAGAAGTCCTTGAAGGGTTGGTATTTCTACGACTGGGCAAACCAAGCATATGCATTGACAGTAATGACTGTTATCGCTCCAGCATTGATGGCTGCATTGTACAATACTGCAACTGGTACGCAAGCTGGAGACACTTTCTATGCGTTCGTATTGACCGTCTCAATGTTCTTTGTGATTCTAACTGCACCTGCTCTTGGCGTGATTGCTGATCGGATGCCCATCAAGAAAAAACTGCTCAAATGGTACACTGCTGCAGGTATTTTATTCACTGCCTTAATGGGTGCTGCGCCTTATTTTGGTTCTCAAGCATACATCATTTTGGCACTGATGTATACCATAGGTACGATTGGTTTCACCGGTGGTAACGTCATCTATTACTCCTTCATGCCGTATCTCGCACCTCGTAAATGTCAGGATCATGTTTCTACATGGGGGTATGCCTATGGGTTCATTGGCGGATCAATGCTTCTTATTTTCCACCTAGTCGTCCTTCTCCTGCTAAGTTGGGATACGAACTTCAAGATGGCCATCATCTTCTCAACCTCAGCAATTTGGTGGTGGGGCTTTGGAGCACTGATGTTCAAGTGGACACCTGAACCAGAGATTCCAAATGAAATGGAATGGAAGGGATTCGGTAATGCCACGAAGGTGGCATACGGCCAGGTTTTCCAAACCTTCCTCGAGGTTAAAAAATTCAAGGTTTTGGCGTTTTTCCTACTTGCATATCTCCTGTTCTATGATGGAGTTAACACAATTGCAAGCATGGCGAGTGCATTTGGTGAATCCGTCCTTCGACTTGATCAAAGCATGAACGTCATCCTCCTTCTGACGGTCAATATTGTTGCAATTCCAATGACGCTCGTTTTCGGTAAACTCGCAGATGTAAAGGGAACCAAATTCGCTCTAATGCTCGCATTGCTAATCTATTGTTTCGTAGCAGTAACGGCAGCAGGTTTCGCACCACTCAAGTTGGATCCAGAGGCTGATGGTGACGGAGATGGCATTCCAGATGATGCAGAACGATACGACTTCACATTCACGTGGGATGAGACATCCAACATGTACAACATGACAACTCTCTACGACAGAGGGTATGAGAACTGGGTTGGTGAAACTTCAGATGGCGATGCGGAATTCAGAGATAATTTCCAAGAATACTTCCCAGCACCTGATTACAGCGTCGGAGATAAGGGTGAAAGCACACTCGGCAAAGGAATCATGGTTTGTATCATCGTATTGGCATTTGTTGCAATCATAGGAGGAGGCGTACTCTTCATTCAAAGTAAAGAATTGGGCTGGATGGGTATCGTCGCAATGGTTGCATTGGTTGTCGTTGGAATCATCGCTTCATCGTTTTTGGCAGGACAGCAAGACAAGGATGAAGACGATGTTCTTCAAATCAACGAGGATGATGCATCTTCACTTGCATTGGCTTTCAACAACACAAGCGATCACAGGTTCTCAATTCTGTTCGTAGGTGGAAATTTATCTGGCCAAGCAGAACTTGGTGATCGACATCCTACTGTCATTGATCAAGGAGGTCCAGTCGATGGATACGCTGAATTTATGCGCGATAATGTATGGGAACCATTCAATATTGGTGTTTCCTTGCAATGGATTATTCTCGGTATGTTTGTCGGTGTAGCGATGGGCAGTGCAGGAGCACAGGCTCGTTCCATGTTTTCGCAACTTGTTCCAGAAACACGAACGTCAGAATTCTTTGGATTCTTTGGTTTCCTTGGAAAATCTGCCGCAATGATTGGAACGTTCCTCTATGGTATTGCAAGTTCAGCCTTCGACAGCCGGGTTGCCATCCTAACAATCACCATCGTGATTCTTGCAGGAACGTTCCTTACAAGTAGAGTCGATCTCGAAGAAGGAATACGTGTAGCAGAAGAAGAAGATGCTAGAGCTCGTGCAGAAGCTTCTGCTAAGAGCGATTCTTGAAGGTGAATACCATGCGTGGTTTTGCACAGATTCAGGTCTTCATGTCTGTTGTTCTGATTTTAATGATGGGTGTTGTCTGGGGTTTACCTATTGCACCTGCAATCTATGTTTTTGATTGGTTGACCTCCTTCGGCCCAGGTGACAATAGTTGGCCAGATTTGTTGCTCATCGGATTTTCAGCCGCGATTGCGTTTCTCACTTGGGGATTGTTTCTACTTCTTTTGTCAGGTATGCTTCAATTTATCATCCGACTAAGATTCGAGGGTAGAATCGTTGCTCCACTTGCTTCAATGGCAACGATTAGATGGGCGATTTGCGGGCAACTTCATCGTTCTACCCAACCATTTCTACGACATGTTGTTCCATCATTTTTTGGGAATGCATATTATCGATTAGCGGGTTGTAAGATTGGGAAGAATGTCCAAATCAATTCGACTGCAATCAACGATCCATCATTGGTCGAACTTGGTGACAATGTTGTAGTTGGTGGAGGTGCTATACTCAATGGTCACTTGGTCGAAAAAGGGAACATTGTTCTCGAGAAAATTGTCGTAGGAGAAAATTCTACTATAGGCGGGGATACAATGGTTGGTCCTGGTGCTAGAATTGGTAACAATTGTATACTTGGATACAAGGCACTTCTTTCGAAACGCAAGTCAATTCCAGATGGTGAAATTTGGGTAGGAATTCCTGCACGATTGATGCCAGTACGTCAATCAGATTCATCCAAGTGATGTACATAGGTCGGGATGCCTCTTTGGTGGGCTTCATCAGCGACCACTTTAGTCCACTTACTTTCCGGACTTAGGAAAGCGAGGACATGAGTCGCAGCTTCCAGAAGTTTTTCTGTAAGTTCAAGTGGAGCTTCATTTCTACCTGAATCTTCGAGACCTGGTCTCGCACCGTCCCAAAATTCTGAGAACATGATAAATTCGATATTGTTGTTGGTTGCCCACCGTTCTGCGAGGTAATCTACGCCGCTGGCACCTCCAACGATAATGAGGTCGGGATAATCTTCAATCTCAATCCACTGATCCAATGTATCCTCTATGACCGAGTAATCGTAAAATCGACTTGAACCTGCAATAACTAGGTTGATGATACGTCCGTCGTTGTTCAAATCTTGGGCCCCGAGTCGAGACAGTTTTGCTTCACCCGATGTTCCGCTCATGAATATCCATCACAATCGGTATGAATAAACCTACCTTACATAATGTTTAGAAAATGGTAATTCTTTAGGGCAACTGTATTCAAGTGCCCGCGATACCAAGAGTTAACGGGGAGTGTGCACTATGGACGAGAAATCTGGTTCGGGTTCAACAGTTCAGCGCTCAGCATACCGTCAACCGGTCACTGCTAAGGGTCTCAAAGCCATTGAGGGAGGTACGCTGACTTGGCTTGATGATGAGATGTACAACAACCTCAACACGGGCGTTCTCGAACAATATCTTGAAGAGAAAAACCTAGAAGAATCGTTCGAAGTTTCACATTGGTCGCCATCCAAAGTTATGGTCGGTATTGCAATCGGAGCAATCTTCTCTGGTGTTACGGCTTACATCGGTTTGAAACTTGGTCTAGCGATTTCAGCAGCATGGTACATAGCCTACTTGTTGGGTATGGCGCTGAAATGGTCTCCTTCAGAGGTCAATATTGCAACTTCGGCAACAACCGGAGCAACCCACGCTTCAACGGGTTTTATTTTCACCTTCCCTGCAATCTTCTTGTTAGCATCTAAAGCGCAGTATTCTCTAGCCGATGGTCCCTTGATTACGTTGGAAGATGGTGAAGCATTCAGACTCGCTTTTATCGCCATTGTTGCATCGATGTTCGCTGGATTCCTCGGTGTGATGTATTTCATTATCTTTAGACGGGTTTGGCTTGTTGAAGATCCTCTTCCTCTACCCGGATTCGAAGCGACACTAAAGATGCTGGATATTGCTTCGGACGTAAATACAGGTGCTGTAGAACATGCCCGTGAGTCGTTGAAAACCATTGGGTTATGGACGGGGATTACCATGGTTGGTATGTTCCTGATCGAATATCCCTTGATATGGCTTTCAGACAAGAAACTCTCGGTAATGGATTATCTTGCTGAAACATTGCACGTTGGTGATGTTGGTTTGGCATCTTTCTACAGCGCTGGTAAGATTCATCAGCCTTCGGGAATCTATGAAGACGGTTCTTCAAAGAAATATACACAATGGTCGGAGGATAGTGCGTGGAATCCATTCTCTTACACCTATGTTGGTGTTGCATTGACGCCATCGATGTTTGCAATCGGTTGGTTCATGAAAACACGTGTCGCTTTCTTGGTCAACCTTGGTACGCTCGTTGGTTGGTTTATGCTCGTTCCATTAGCTGTATTCCTTAACTTCCCTGTATATGATGCAACGATGCAAGCCAATGTGCCTATTCAATCCTATGCAAGCGAGGGTGGTCAAGCACTGCAGATGATCGCATTTTCAAAGACGGTTCGAACCATAGCAATCGGTTCGATCGTTGGAGGCGGTATGTTCGGTCTTGCTAAGATGTGGCGTACATTTGCTAATATCTTCAAAGACATTGGTGCAGCATTCAAGGGCGAAGGTTCACAAGAATATATGGAAGGAAAAGGATGGTATGAATGGCCTTTGATGCACATTCCTATCTTCATGGGCTTGACATTCCTTTCCATGATTCTCATCTTCTGGGTCGGTGGATTCCCGGTTATAGCAGCAGTAATCTTTGCAACAGTTCTAATTTTGACGACTTTCCTTCTAGGGGCAATCGCAGTACGAGTTATGGGAGAAACAGGTATTGAACCAGTATCTGGAACATCATTCATTGTTCTGCTTATGTTGTTGGGTGTTTTCCTCGGTATGGATGAAACACTTGGGTTGAGCAAGCAGGATGCAGTTCTTCTCGGACTTGTTGGAACAACAGTATTTGGTTCAGCAATTTCCATGTCAGGTACCGTTATTGGTGATTACAAGAATAGCCTATACATCGGAAACCGCCCTTACCACATCTCGAAAGGAAACATCATGGGTGTTGTTCCTGGCGCTATCATAGGAGCAGCAGTTGCTATCTTCTTGTCCATTCAACTCGCTGAGGGAAGAATTGATCTCATCGCTCCACAAGCCAATGCCTTCGCGACCTTCTCCGTCATTTTCGCTGAAGGTCAAGGCGATCTCATCCTTCTTGGCCTTGGTTTCTTACTAGGAATGTTCGTTGAGTGGGTTACTGGAATGGGTACTTCCTTCGGCCTTGGTATGTACCTCGATGTTCCTCACACACTTCCAATGCTTATCGGTGGATATAGCCGTGACAAGTGGGAAGAGAAGAAACTCAAGCCAAAGATTGAGGCGATCAAGGAGGAAGAGGGTGCTTCTGCTGCCGAAAAGAAGCGAGCATTGATCCTTCTAAGCACCTTCATGGTAGCAGCTGGTCTACTGACCGGTGAAGCCTTCTTTGGAACTGAATCCAGTATTCTGTCATTTATTGATACACTCGTACCTAATCCTGACGGCATGGGTTGGTACATTGGACGTATGGCAGGTTTCATCGGTCTCAACGTCGGTATCGGTTGGATAATCTATGCATTGTTCAAGCGTGCAGGTGTTATTGGCGCTCCTAAGGTGCTAGAGGCTGAATTGGTCAACGAGTCGTGACCATCATGCGAGGCGGCTCGGTTCCAGCGCATGTCTGGCTGGTTCTCGGGGTTGCAATCTGTGGTGTTTCAAGCGCAGGAGCGATCTTCACCCATGTTGATGAGATTCCACCGCTCCTGAGAGCTTCATGGCGATTGCAATTGACAGCACTGATCCTTGCACCATTCGCCTTGTGGCAAGTCAATACGCTACAACCGGATATTAAATCCAAGTTGTATGAACTATCGACAGTGAAGATTATTTTGGCAAGTGGAATTTTCCTTGCATTACATTTTGGATTTTGGGTTACATCCCTAGATTATACATCCTTGACACATTCGTTATTGTTCGTAACGGCTCATCCGCTTGTAATCTTGGTAGGGATGTTCTTTTTCGTTCGCAAGCCAAATCGTTTGGAACTTCTTGGGGGAATTGCTGCTTTTGCTGGTGCAGCCATTTCAATGCTAGATACAGGTGATGTCCAAGGTGATCGTTCAGTAACCGTCTTTGGTGACCAACTCGCTTTCCTTGGCGCAGTATTTGTTGTAGGATACTTCGTATGTGGACGCATTCTTCGGGAGTGGATGCCATTATTCCTCTATGCATTCCAGGTGACTCTCATCGGTGGCTTGCTGCTTATTCCAGCATCATGGATTCTCGAATCAGAATTTTCAAACTTCGGGGCGTTTGGATATTTTGGTCATGAGACGCTACTCTGGTTTGTTCTTCTCGCCTTTATTGCCGGAATACTCGGACATACAGGAATCAACTATTGTCTAAAGCATGTTTCTCCACTTCTTATCTCAATCAGCGTAACACTCGAACCAGTACTCGGTTCGATTATTGGCTGGATGTTCTTCTCCACAGGGGTTCCTGGGACATGGACATGGATAGGCGGTCCAATTCTTATGATTGGAATCATATCGATTGTATATGGAGAACATCTTACGAATCAAACATCACTTGATAACATGAAAGAGTTAGTGGAGGCTGAATGATGGATAAGAAATGGGTTCTAATGACCAATGATGATGGAATCGATGCTCCTGGTTTTGAACATCTAGTCAAAGCGATGAATCAGGCTGGAATTCCGCTTGTTGCTTTTGCTCCATCAGAGAATAAATCGGCATGTAGTATGCAGTTGAATCTTGGGAAACCAATCGATTTACACAATCGTAGTGAATTGATTTCTCTATGGAAGCTTGATGAGTCTGTAGGAGTTCATCTGTTTGCACTTGACGGTACACCATGCGACACAATGATCGTTGCATTGGATGGAGGGCTCAAGCATGTTTTACCAACTATTCAGCCTTCACTAGTCCTTTCCGGTGTGAATCTCGGACCAAATCTTTCCCAGGATTCCTATCACAGTGGTACGATGGGTGCTGCTAGAGAAGCAGGATTGTATGGGATTCCTGCGATTGCTAGTTCCTACACTTCTTTTGATCCTGCAGGTATGCAAGTTGGCATTGATGCTACGGTAGAACTTGTTCAGAGGGTTATTCCGCTAATTCCGAGGATTCCTGATAATCTATGCCGTCCTCACATAGATGCTCGCTCAGAACATGTTTCTTCATGGCCAAATCGAGCAGTGGAGCGTTCACAAGTTGAAGCGGATAAACTCCTCATGAGTGCCTTCCGTCATGGTGAATTGATGCTTAATCTCAATGTGCCACCAGAATGGAATGGTCAGTATCAAACCACTCGATTGGGAATGCGTTGGTATCGTAATGCGGTTCAATTTTCTGAAAGTGAGGATGGTTCAGTCGAATCAACATTCACCATAGGTGCTGCTTACATCGATACCGAGGATGTTGAAAGTGGTGATTGTGATAGCGTCGCAGCAGGTTATGCAAGCATTTCCTCACTTCCAACTTGGCCGCAAACTCATCCGCTGGCTTTGGATGATGAGCTTCTCGCCCATTCTCTTCAACAAGATGAAACAGGACATCCTACATGGTTCAAAGGTTGAGTTGGACTCCTTCATCGAGTAAGAAATGACAAATTGCGATAGCATGGTGTCCTTGCAACCATGTTGTTCCAAGCGATCTTGCTATGCCTTCTTCAGTTTCCAATGGTTGATCATCGGAAAGTAAGAATGCAATCGATTGATGATTAGGAGTTGAATCATTCGGAATTGTACAATCTTGCTTCCAAAGACGCTCTCCATTAGCATCTAGTCGCACAATTGTAGAGTCATTCCATTCCTTTAGCGTATGAGACAACTGTCCACCACCATCGTAAAGTCCTGGAGTACGTTCAATCCATTGCCCAATCGCTGGCAACGGTTCTCGAATTGCTTTTGCAATCAAGCCAGCAACGCTTCGCTCTTCAGCATGGAATCCTCTGAGTTCAGTTCCAACGAATTTCAATCGACGATGTGGCCCTGGGCCTCCTTGGAGATGCAAAATCACTTCGACGTTTTCCCGCAATCCATGCGAAGTCAGAAGTGCAGACATAACTGCTCGAACAAGTACATCCATTCTTCCTGCGCCTCCGGCTAAGTCATTGAGCGGCAACTTTCCTTTGCTCATTGCTCGATGACCAATAACAGCAAAACGGCGCACATCAATCCCCTCGCTCAATGATGGTTCGAAGAGCATCACAAAGATCGAATTGGGTTTGGAGGACGAAATGGCTTCCTTGTTTGTCGACTAGATAGGCTCGTGGTTTTGAGGAGTCACCGATATCTTCCAAACGATTTGCAACCACTGCGGTCATTTCAGAATGTTCGATCTGGGCTGTAGCTCGATGAATTAAGTCACGTTGCTTGATACCCGTTTCCAACTTGAATCCGATTCGAGTCGAACCACGAACCTTTTCTTTCAATTCTTGAATATGTTTTGCGCCCTCGACCAAATCGACTTGAAGTGGTCCTTGTTGGCTTGCCAACTTTCCTTCTGCTGGAGATTCAACGATGTAATCGAGTACAGCAGCGGTATGAATCCAAGCATGAATGTCATCATTTGCTAGTGCCTTGAGTTCATTTAACATTTGATCCGGTTGTTCAGCATGGATACAGAGAGGTAGCCAAGGAGGCTGAGAGACGCTTGTTTTCCCAACAACACAGGTTACATCATGTCCATATCGATACAATGAATCAGCGATTGCATAACCAGTCGCTCCCGAACTTGTATTCTGAATGCCACGAACATCATCGATCGGTGAGTAAGTGCCTCCAAGTGTGATAACAACGCTCTTTCTATTGGATGCAGTTGAATGGATTCCATGAGCAAATCTAGCAACAATATGCTCATGATCTGGAGTCTTTCGCTTTCCTTCCTCGAGGTCTCCCCACATTACATCGATACCTTCTTGTCGCAATCGTTCAACAATATCGTCCGTAACAGGATCATCCGCAAGGTCGGCATGCATACTTGGAACCATTAGCACATGGGTGTTGCGTGAACGAGCAGCACTTAGTGCCATGAGCAACGGTCCCTGTTGCATTCCGTGAAGATGTGCTGCAATCGTGTTTCGTGTTGCAGGAGCAACAAGAATAGCATCAACATCTTCCAATTGCTTCATATCACCATCCCAATCGGTAATGACTTCGCATTGGCTTGCCCATTCAACAGCTAGAGGAGTAATGACGCGTTGTGCACTTTCAGTCATAATGACGAGCATCTCAGCCCCATGGCGACGCATTTCTCGAAGCAAACGCACTGTATCAACAGCAGCAATGCCTCCTGTTACGCCAACAAGGATACGCTTTCCAGACAGACTGGAACCTTTCCTTTCAACGTCGGTATCACGGACGCTCATACCATTGCGAGAGGTTTGACCATCAAGACTTCTTCGCTGTTCACAAGACTTCATGTGAGGGGGATGATTCCACTGAGCATGGCAGGCAACAGAGGCGATGATATCGTCTTGGCAGGTTCGGGTGGCCAACGTGCTTCTGCAACACTTTCTGCCCTTTTCGAACAAACCCATCGCAGTACTGCACTAATTTTAGCTATTGATAGCCTGATCATCGTACTGATTGCTTTTGATATTACAAGCATAGCAGAACCTTACCTTGGCCAAACAGCAATTCTAATTTGG
>DAKS01000051.1 GCA_002499195.1 Euryarchaeota archaeon UBA443 | reverse complement strand
GGTGGAACAGGTACATTGACCGCTGAACAATTTGTGAACATCACCTTTGGTGATTTAGATCCAGTCAACGGCGGTTATCTAGACAACAGCCTCAACCTCGGTGGTGCTTGGGGGACTGCACTCATCCCAGCATCCGAAGGAGCACCATCGATCGCACTCGATGCAGCTGTTTCTGGAGACATACTGTATGGTCCACTCGGACTCACAACTGCAACAGGTGCAACACTCTTCCTTTACGGTGAATTAACTGGAATGACGCCTCCAATCAACTTTGCAACAATGCAGCCAGGTCCATCAATGGAGTGGAACACCACAACCGTTTCTACACTCTATGGTGTTGATGCGAATGCTGCTAACGCTATTCGAACACTCATGATGAGTGTCATTTACGGAGATTTCGTTCCTGGACTTCTAGTAGACAGTTTCGGTAGCAGTGGCCAATACATGACCATGCCATTGAACAACTGGCTCTACGGATGGTTCGACCCTGTTAGTATGATGGTTGCTGATGACCCAACCGCTGATTCCGCAGGATGGGCTACATTGGAAACTAACGAAACCTACTACGGATCAGGTGGCGTTTCCACAGGACCTGCTACGGTCTATGTCATGTGTACTGGACACAACGCTGATTGTGAGAAGGGTGAAGCTGTATCTGAGGACGGATCTAACGAACTCTCCTGGCACAACACTCAGATGATGATAGCAACATTTGGCCTCGTTGGTGTTGAAACACTTGACGGAACCACTGGTGGCTTCCTCACCGGAGATGGAGACAAGGTTAACGCTGGTGGCTACGCAATTACTGAAGTCACCTGCGATGGTACTGGAGATGTCAAGGGCATCCCAGTCGACGAGTGCTCCGCATCGGTTGATCCAACTACTCGACCAATCACTGCGAAACTCATCAAGAGTTACACGCTCCTTGATGCAATGACGCCTGCGCTTCCAGTATACTTTGGAAGCGAGATTAACATGAAATCAGAGGATATCTCTGGACTAATCATTGCTGGAGACTCTACTTCGACGTTCTACCTTGATACACGAACTGGAACCGATTTAGCATCTACTCCTGCGATGAGTGACTTGCAACCTGTATTCCAGATTGTTCAAGGTTCAGAGATTGAAAATGATGATGCTGATGACATGGAAAGTGCAATTGTCCAGAACCAAGAATACATGGGCTGGTGGATGAACTTTGATAATGGCTTTGACTACGTCGCATTGCTGCTTTACATCGGCGGTGTTGCTCTGGTCATCATGCACTTCGTCATGGCTGGTCAGAAAGAAGATGAAATGTTTGATTGATATTTCTCTCAATAGCCTTAAACACGACATTATTGTCGAAAGGGTATGGACAAGCGTGCTACGATTACAATTCTCGTTGGACTAGGAATCTTTGTTTTCGGCATCATTGGATTCGTCATCGGCGGATTTGGAATCGCTGGAATCGAAGAATCCACTGAGTTCACGCTCGAAGAAGTCGACAATGGATCAATTGAAGTTATTGATTCAGATGGTTTTGGTGACATAGGCATGACCTTCTGGGTCAAGGGCGAGTATATCGATAAAGATGAGAATGGCATCTGGGATATGTGTGAAAATGTAGAGATTAATGTGACTGAACATCCAGACGTTTCAGATTGGAGTGCGTATGATGGAGAATTCTACTACGAAGTTGCTTTCAATTATGATGGAAAAGAGACATCGAGTTGTGATGCAGACTTAGGTAACACAAATTATGATCGTAAAGAACAAGGTTACGTGAAAATTGGCCGTGCGTGTTATGGATGTTTTGCAGGTAACTTTTCTTTCGTATCCAATGAAAATGTCTCTGTAACTTACGACGATGTCATGATTGAAGAGCTAGGCGAAGATATTGGATTGATTGCACTAGGCTTCCTTGGTGGTTCTGGGGCATTGTGCTGTGGTGTCGTCATCATGATTATTGGTGTAATTCTGATATTTACATTGAAAGAGGATGCACCTGTTGAGATGATGGTTAATTCAGATGGAACATATATGATGAATACAACTCCAGAAAATACTGTTGGTGTTGGTGTGAGTCAAAACATATCTCAAGTCATGACCTCGTCCGTTGTAACAGAAGAGATGACAAAAGCAGAACCTTACCAATTCCCGTCGACAGAATCTCCATCGGAAGATGAAGGAAAATTAGATTGATAAAAATTAATCTTTAATTTTGAGTCATGGTTATTAATCGCCATCACTGAGGTTAGCATATGCATACAGCAGGTAAAGTATTGTTAATCATTGGCGGAATTATTACAGCTATCGGAGTAGTAATGATAGTTGGAGGCGCTGCAAGCGCTGGATTAAATCCAGAATCCGAGAATGTCTGGGAAGGAACATCTGGAGATTTTGTAATTCCCGATGATGATATCTACGGAATTTACGCCAGTGCCAGTGTTAGCTGTGACCAAATTATCGACCCCGATGGAGATGGAACAGGAACGATTTCAATTTCAATAACAATGAAGGAATCCATAGATGATTCTTCAGAGAATGGAGGAGAGTATTTCAACAAAGACTGTGAATATAACTCTGAAGATGATTATCTGGATGATGATTATCAACGTGTTGGAAGTATCTCTTGGCTATGGCCTAGTGCTGATGCTGGTGATACAGTTACAATTAATTCAGATGTTAAAATTTACATCGTTGGAGATATTGAGGCATTCGGTGATGCAGTTGGAGGAGGCCTTACAGCATTAGGAGGAATTCTTGTTGCTGTCTGTGGTGGTGTTATCCTCCTCATCGGACTAATTCTCGCATTGACACTCAAGACCAAGGATCCTGTTATCATGCAACAAGGGCAAATGATGGGTGGACAAATGATGGCTGGTCAGATGCCTATGCAGCAACAAATGCCTGCACAACAAATGCCTGCCCAAACAACGGCACAGCCTTACGAGTACGAACAGAAGTAATCACTCTTCTTCGTCCTCGTAGAGGAACGTGTTACATGCTGGACATGTGAATGACGTTGGTCGATCTCCATCGAGTTCGGTTACGCTTCCACAAGGTCCACACAGGATTGTTGTCTTCTTTGGTTCGTCAATGGTTACATCGACTCTGTACATGATTCGATTTGCATCGGGAAGTTGTTCTGAACTTGGTGTCCAGGCAGCAATATCCTGTTCACTCATCGTTCTCTGGCTTGGTGTGCTCATTCCAATGATGAATAATAGGAGTCCTGAGACACCTATGACTGCACCCATTGAAAGGACACCTCCTACGGATAGAAATGCACCGAAAGCAATGCAAATCATCCCAGAGAGAATCAGGTTTTCTCGCACATTGCGAACCATACTTTTCACCTAGTTGAGGACGTTTGCAAGCGTCTTTGCTACCTTTTCAATATCATCCAATGGCATTGCACATAATCCAATACGAATACCTCCTCTTAGAGGGACGAGGTAGACGTGGTGTTGTGCACAGGCTTCCGTGATTGTTTCTGGATGTTCGTGTTCAAGCCATGCAAAGAATCCATCATGGGTTGGATTGATTGGAACATTGTATTTTCCACATGCCTCAACAAATGTAGTTCTACGTTCGTCAAGGAGTCTTTGTAGACGATCTAGTTCATCCGACCAGGCTTGTGCAGATGCTTCATTCGCATGTAATTGTGCTGCAGTATATTGGAGAATACGTGGTGCTGCTGACCATGTTTGTCGTCCAGTTGTTCCGAAGATATCTCGCAAACGTTCTGTTACTTCCTCATCTGGATGAATTCCAATCAATGCACCGGTTCGCAAGCCATATGCTGTGTGAGATTTGGACAAAGATAGTGCATAAGTGATGAGGAAGTTCTCTGGCCAAGGAGTTCCATCGTCCATGGTCTCCTTGAGGGTTTGACCCCAACCGTGAGGTTCATCGGCGTAAAGGCTGTATGCAGTATCAAGAAGAAGAGTATGTCCTACATCGGGATGCTTTGCTGCACTAGCCATCATGATATCAAGAGCCGCTCGACGGCCTTGTGCAGTCATGGTTAATCCTGTTGGGTTGTGTGCAGGATCATTGAGCCAAACCATCACAGTTTTCTGGTTTTGAGCAAGCTGGTCGACCGTTTCTTCAAAAGCATCATCCGCAAAGAATGGGTATTCATGGTCACCTGTAGGAAGCAATGGCCACGTTGCCATTTCAAGTCCACATCCCTTGAGGAATCCAGCATATGGCCCCCAATGTCGTTCTCTGAGTAGGATTGCATCACCACGTTCACAAAGATTGTTCGCTGCAAGGAAAAGAGCGCCAGAACCGCCTGGTGTAGCAGTTGATACGAAATTGAAGCCAAGGCTTTCAAGGTCCGAACGATGTTCACCAAGAGCGAGAGAAATACTCAGATCAAGAAAATCAGGTAATCCTTTGAGTGGAGCATAGGATGCAAATTCGACAGGTGGTGCTTTTCGCAACATTTGGTCAACAACGTTGTTGATGGCAAGACTTCCATCGTCTTCGAGGAGAAGACCCGCTGTTCCATTGATTGCATCGTGTCCATCTTCTTTTGCTTTGAGGTATCGGGCGTACCATCCGAAGATGGTGTCGTTACCTTGACGGGTAGAAGCGAGGGCATTCACTAAGGATGTGCCAGGTGCTTCGTCCATAGCCCACCCAAGTGTGTTTCCCTATTGACCTTGTCGAGGTTGAACCGTTTCCTTCATCAAGGGGTGATGCAACCCGTGGCTTGAAGCCAACGTAGCACAGTCTGGTAGTGCGTCTGATTTGTAATCAGACGGTCGGGGGTTCGAGTCCCTCCGTTGGCTCCACCAATGTATTGGATAATAACGCTCAAACCATTGAAGCGTTTGGTAGAAACATGAGCGCTGCTCGACTCGATGGTAAAGCATGTGCGTCTGATTTGGAACAACGGCTTAAGCAGCGTATTGCAGATTGTTCTGTACAACCACATCTAGCGGTCATCATCGTTGGCGATGATCCCGCCTCTCATGTATACGTGAATAACAAGATTCGTTCTTGCGAACGTCTTGGGATTCGTTCCACACACGTTGAATTGCCCGAAGATACAGAAGAATCCGTTGTTGCAGAATATATCCGTTCAATGAACGAACAGAACGATTTACACGGTATACTGATTCAATCACCTCTTCCAAAACATATGGATGAAGAAGCCCTTACTGAACTGATCGATCCGCGCAAAGATGTTGATGGATTTCATCCTGTAAATCTAGGGCGCTTGGTTCAAGGGAGAAGTGATGGAATGGTTCCATGTACACCTTCTGGTGTTATGGAGATGCTTCGGTGGGCCGAGGTTGATTTGACGGGAAAGAAAGCAGTTGTTCTCGGTCGTTCATTCAATGTCGGAATGCCTCAAGCATTGTTGCTTGCTGCACGTGGCGTTGATGCAACCGTAACCGTTGTTCATTCACGAACTAAGGATGCAAAGTCTGAATGTCTGCAAGCAGACATTATCGTTGCTGCGGTTGGCCGGCCTGAGATGGTCCAAGCCGATTGGGTCAAACAAGGAGCTGTCGTTGTTGATGTTGGTATCAATCGGGTGGATGATTCGACGCGAGAACGAGGTTGGCGACTTGCTGGAGATGTTCATCCTGATGTTGAATCGATCGCTTCTCTTCTTTCACCAGTCCCCGGCGGTGTTGGCCCCATGACGGTTGCAATACTTATGGCAAATACCGTTACTGCAGCAGAATTGTTGAGTTCATGATGATGTGAGGGATATGGAACAACGAGCACCTCGAACTGCTGCGTTTGCTTCCACAATAGCTACAATGTCATTGATTGCATTACTTGGGAATGCATTTCTTGGAAAATATCCTGGTCAAGAGGGCCAGAGAGTCCTTCTGAAACCTCTTTTCAGTGGTTTCCTTTCAGGGAATGAGAACGATTACTGGGGGGCTACAGGATGGTCACAACAAGAATGGATTTGGCTTTTCATCACAATTTGCCTTGGTTTAATCGTTATTTGGGGCCGTAGTGAGAGGCCAGTGCCTGAGTTGCCTCAACGCCGTTCTGTTGAGGAACAGATTGCAGATTTTGAATCGAGTGCTACGGTTGTCGGAACGCGTCAAGTTTCTTCTGCAAATCAAAACACATCTGCAATTATTTCTTCCATAGTCGGTGAAACCCCTATCGTCGACTCTTCTAAAGTTGAATCAGCAACCGCTCTTCTTTCGCGTGGTGATTTTGGGGCCTCTGCTGCTTCGATAGTTTCCGAACGTAATGTAGACCTCGAGTCGAAGACCTTTGAATCCGAACTTCAACCTAAAGAGGTAGAAGAAGTCGTTCTTGAAAAGCGTGAATTTGTGTCAGATGGTCCTAAACATATTCCACTTCCTGGGGCAGAAGAAAGAATCGAACCACAACCACCACTTCGGGATCAAAACACTGAGTTCGTTTCGGATGGACCTGCTCATATTCCACTCCCTGAACTTCCTGATATTGACGAAGATTTGACCAATGAGGTTCCAGATATGCCCACCTTGGATGATCTGTTTGAGTCGAATGACCAAATTCCAACAATGCCTGATTTGGATGATTTGTTTTGAAATCAGATGGAGAGGTTCAAAACTGTTGATTGGAGCGAAAGGTATGATGTGGAGTTCTTCATTCGATTTGCATTGCCATACAACGCATAGTGATGGTTCTCTCTCTGTTGACGAACTTGCAGATGAAATGGCAAAACAACAAGTTAGTGTCTGGTCCTTAACCGACCATGATACCATTGCTGGATGGGATGAAGCAAAGCAAGCAGCAGGTGAACGTGGAATCAAATTTGTTCCAGGCGTAGAACTAACATGCGATGTTGAATTGCCTTGGAATAATGAGATCTTAGAGGCAAATTCACGCAATCGACCTCCTTCATCTTGGCATCTTCTAGCCTATTTCCCATACGATCCTATTCCAGAGGGTTTGCACAAATTCGAACAATGGCTATCACCATTACACGAAGATCGAGTGCCACGAATGCTTGAGATAATCGACAAAGTGAACGCCTTTGGCATGGAGATCGATGCTGAAGATGTATTCTCTCGTGCTAAAGGTAGTGTTGGCCGGCCTCATCTTGCTATGGCTATGGTTGATGCAGGCCATGTCAAGACCATGGATGACGCGTTTGAACAATGGTTAGGAGATGGCCGTCCTTGCAATGTAGAGCGTCCAAAACCATCTCTTGCCGAAGCATCAGCATTGGTTCATGCAGCAGGAGGTATCACTTCATTGGCGCATCCACGTTACTACGGCGTAGATTATGAAACACTGATACAACACCTAAAGGCTTCAAATGTGGATGCTATCGAAGCATTCCATCGTTCACATTCAGACGATGAACGACATCGTCTGTGGAAACTTGCTCAAACATATGGTCTTGCGATTACAGTCGGATCAGATTTCCATTCTTTCAGAGGTGGACATCGCCCTGGGAATATGCCTGTTGTGGTCAAGAGTCTACCTGAATTGATTTCCTCGGCATGATCTGATGAAGAATCAATGCAATTTCAAACAGGAAGATAACCGGTAGGCTGACAAGGAAAAGTGAAAGTGGGTCTGGTGGAGAAAAGATTGCTCCTAAGACGAATGCTGAAAACCAAATATGCTTTCGATAAGATGTCAAGGTTCGAGGTTCGACCATTCCAACTCGCAATGCAAGAAGAGTGATGACCGGTGCTTGAAAACCAATAGCACTTGCAATGCATAGGTTAAGGATGAATCCGATGTAAGCTTCTAACTTCCATTGGGTGGAAAGACCTGCTTGTTGAGCATCGTTGCTGAGATATTCGAACAACATTGGAGTTAACAGTTCCCACGCATATAAAATGCCACAAGCAGCGAGAACGACGCTCGAAGTTACTGCAAATACAAATGAAAAACTTGGTTTAGGAGCTTGAACATTGAGTTCTCTGAAACGTTCAAGGACAAGAGGATGGCGAACGCCTCTAAGAGTTGTTTCCGTGATAAGGAGCAAGAGTGCTAAGAATATTCCAAAGCTAGCTGAAAGTTGAATCTGTAGCATGAGGAATTCAACAGGTGAGGTGACAATAACATTGACATCATCGGGAAGTCGTTGTTCTTCGATCAACCATGTAACAATTGCTTTAGCGATTGGAAATCCGATGACCAAGCCAAAAAGGAACAATCCTCCCAATGCAGTCGCTCGTTTTCGTAAATAATCACGTGTTGAATTGAGAAGTTTCCCTCCCGAAGAATCCATCAATTCAGAGACAGCGTCTTCCAGAGATGATGAGGACGCCATGTACATCGCACGAGTTGGTTCCCAAAAAGTGAATGCTCACTCTTCTTCCCATGTGTGGGACGGCTGTGGATCAAACCATTGGCGTTCATTATTGTTTAATCGATATAATCGAAACGCAACAAATGCTGTGATGTACAATGAAGGTAGCGAAAGTAAGACCGCTTTGGTCATGGAATTTTTTGAGTTATCGTAGCTTGATTCTACTTGAACCTCAAGGATTCCTTCAGCTCCAGAATGATGTAGGAATATGAAAGTATACACATTTTTTGATTGCAATCTCAAGTCGATTGCCTCATTCTCAACAAGCGTCCCTGTACATTGTATCTCTTGTTTACAGTGTTGTTCTGCAAGGAATTCCATTGCTTCCCAATCGACTTTGAAATCATCAAAACCAGTTTCTGCTAATTCGACTTCAATTATGGCGTATTCAAGAGTGATCGAATCATCGAGGTTGTATATGCTGGTAAGTACCATCTCTCCATCATCCATTTCAGCAATGATTTCATGCATCGAATCTCCAGGGCCAAGCCGGAACGATACTTGGTCATCGTTTGTAGATTCTTGATGATTAATAGCGCCCATGATTGCTGCAAGGAGGATGAGAAGAATTGTACCTTCAACCAAGATGTGCTTCCGTACCTTTTCGCGTGTAACTCCTTTGAACATGGCGCCATAATCGTTCCTTAATCTAGGTTGTAAGTGGTGAATGAATAATGCTCCAATGCCACCAACAATCATCCCGAGAGGTATGTCAACAATCCAATGAATTCCAAGGTAAAGAATTGCAAAAATGAATATGATTGTATTGATTAGGATAAACATATGATAGCGATAATGGCGCCATTCTCGAAGCGTATGTCCTTTTGATTTAACATGTAGATAGTTAAGCATCAAGATGCCAAATGGTATGGCGACGTGAAGTGATGGTACAGCATTATCCAGCGGATCATGGGTTGCATAGAAGGTTGAATACCACGAATCATGGTACAATAGAGCATCCATCCCAGGAATCCATGAAGACGTAACTTCGACATTGAAGAACAAATAGTAAGGAACTGCAATCGCATAAATAAGGAGATAATTCAACGTGACTTTGTCTGTCATATCTCTGTCGCTGGTATAAGCATAGTAAACAGTCGTCACGTAAATAAGGAAAAGATATACGAAGAGATAATGAAAATTGAGAAAAGTGGTGAGTATATCATTTTCGAATGTAGTTTGAACCCACAGTACCGCATTTCCCTCCAATCCATGAACACTCTCAGTCCAGTGACCAACTTGCACTTTAATGGATTCATTTAGTCCATCGGTTAGATTCTTCCACCAAATAATGACAACATAGCCAAGAATATGAAAGTAGTATCGGTGCTTGTTGATGGTTTGAAACCATGTGCCATATTTGACTCGTGATTCTTTGTCATGAACTGAAAACAACCAGCAGATTACAGGAGTCAGGAATAGAATCATGCCTGTCATGACTATTACTGGACTCATAACCGATGCCTAGTGTTTGTTCGTTTAGATGTTTACCAACTTAACAGGAATAAAAGATGAGTTCTATTGATAAATACTGATACTGGAATTGAAGAAGTATTGTGAAATAGCATGGGTGAAGCGGATGTATCAACAAGCCCCTGAAAATACCTTGGACAGCCTTGTCCACGCTATGTATTTGTTCGATGGAATCGAGTTTGATATGCGCTTGACAAAGGACGAACAGATAGTCATTCATCATGACAGAACTGTTTCAGTCGATCCATCTCGAAGGAAGAAAAAATCGCCTTTTGTTGAGGATTGGGACTTGGATGAGTTAATCGAATTTGGATTCTGCTCGCTAAAGATGTTGTTGGAACATCCTCTCATCCAAAAATCAGTTCAAGAACAAGGAAAAGTTCTAGTTTGTGAATCAAAGCGACCAAGTTTGAAAATCAAGAGAACTGGTGGATGGTTTAACAGAAAAAAGCACGATGCCCACATGGGTAAAACAATGAAACGAGCAGAAGCATTGTTTGATGAATATGAGGTCCCAAAGCATTCCACAGTGCATTACGCGTTTCACAAATCGATGAAAAATGCAGCAAAGGTAGGCAATATACAACGTGATTGGTCAACATTGTTACCAACAATACGGCCATTTGGTGGCAGGAAGACGCAGCGAACACTCGTTTTCCCAGAATACCTAACGACTTCATTTGCTCGATTAATGCGTAAACATCAACAGAATCAATCTCCGATGATGCCTTGTGCAGCAGAGTATCTTCTTCCACCTACAAACCTTCTACCAATTGGACGAACAGTGGGGCTGAAAGGAAAACAATTGAAACGATTAACAGCGATAAGAAAGGGATTTCCGGTATATTTGTGGCCTGTCACTCCGAAGATTGAGCATTCTGTTCTTAATGCAGGGCTATCCGCACTAACTGATATGAGCGATCCCGAGTTAACATGGCTGCCAAGTGGCCATACACGTTGGGCACAACCTGCAACGTTTCCACTCGATAAGGATCAACAAGAACAACTCAACAGTGCAACGAAAGAAAATCATCAGGAATTACTCAATTCACTAAAAAATGAGGTTCCATCTTGGATGGAATGTGATGAATCTCGAAAGCGTGACCTTCTTTCCTATTGGAGAAGGAAATGGAATTGGACAAAGTCTGTTGACGATCTTCTCGATTTTGAGAAGCAACAAGGTAGCATGCCATGGGAAGTTGTCCGAATGATCGGCCATCGAGGATCTGGTAAGACCAAACGTCCAGTACTCTGATCATTCCTGCTCGCTGAATTCGGCAAGGTGTTTCCTTGCATCATGGCGAAGGAATGGTCCGTACAATGTTGGTAGAAGTGTCACGCTTGAAATCATTGCAAGGCTGATTGCAACAATGAACACCTGTCCAAACAATCGTAGTGGCAGGAGTCCAGAGAAGTTGAGAATTGCAAAACCACCTGCAGTACTGATGGCTGCACCGAGCATCGCTCTTCCGGTCGTAGCTGTTGTCTTCGATGTCCATTGAGCGACAGTTTTCTCTGGATGTAATTCCACTTCCTCTTCAAGACGAATCACATAGTGAACCGCGTAATCAACACCTAGACCAAGTGCAAGAGCACCTATGGTTACGGTTTGTGAATTCAATTGATAACCTGCAAGACCCATGATACCGTATACCCACATGACCACTGTGATAAGAGGGATCCAAATCACAACTCCACGAAGGACGGCTTGCTGGATGCTTTGTGTTCGGATGAACTGTATGATAACCAAAACAAACAAGATCGTGAATGCGACGATAGCAGTAGATGTAATCGCTGAAATCGCTACATCAGCACTGATTTGTGCTAGGATCAAGGCGCGGCCACTGAGTTCCATTGAAAAGTCACCTTCAACGGTTGCTGAAGCCTCTTTCAATGACGCAGAGAGCGCTTCCTCAAAGTCAACAGTTGCCTGCCAATCGAGGGTGTTTGCTTGGAATGAAATTATGGTTTGTTGGCCATTGGTATACAGGAGCGAGTCGACGAGTTCACGTCCAGTGGTATTCTCAAGCAGGTATGTTTTGAGTAGATCGAATCCATCTGAAGTGGTCAAATTAGCCATTAAACCATCCAATGTGGGATTACGTCCACGTTCAGATTCAAGCGTATCCCACATTCCAGTAGGGGAGCCAGTAACTCCCTCTGTATTGCTAAGGGTTTCGATTGCAGTGTTGTATGCTAGCAAACCTTCAGCCGAGAGAATGTTACCTTCAAGAACAACATACAACGGTGTTGGACTGCTTTGGAATTCTTCAGCAATCATAAGAAAATCTTGTACAACTTCAAGAGAATCATCGAATTGTTCGGCTGTATCAAACCCAACTTCAAGTGTACTCATTCCATAAGCCATGGGAAGGGAGAGTATCACAGCAACCAAAATGACGAGAATGGGCTTGTTTTCTGCCATTTGACCGATTGTAGATGTGAGTTTGGTTTCGTTCATTGCGCCCGATTTCTTCAGAGGTAGCGCCTTCGAAGGCAGTGCGGTCATAAGTGCAGGTAGGAGGGAGATGCTCAACACATAGATCGAAAATAATCCAAGCGCGATGACAGTACCGAAGTTGACAAGGAACATTTGGGATGAAAGCCTAAAGGACAAGAATCCAACCATATCGGTAAAAATTGCGATGACCAATGCTGCCGAAGTTAGGACTGCTCCAGAACGTATTGCTTTGACACGTAGTTCGTGATCAAAATCCTTCAGCGTTGTTCTTCCTTGAGGATCATCACGTTCCATATCCTGCATCACTTCCCGAATCCGTGTAACGACGTGGATACCATAATCGACACCGATGGCGAGTAGAAGAATCGGAATACTATTCATTGCAGCATTGAATGTCAATCCGAAGATTCCTGCTGCTCCGTAGGTTGCGGCGATAGCGAGAATTGTCAAGCCAATAACATACGCAGTATCTCTAACAGATCGGAATTTAACGTACAATAGAATCGTGAGGAAAAGCAATGCTAACGATGTCAACATTCCAATCTCTTTTCCTATGTTTGCACTTTGTTCATACTGGAAAGCAGAGAATGAGAAGACGCGTAATTCGTCATCACCTGTGGAATTCTGAATCTCAAGTAAGGATACTTCAGTCCACCCAACAATGAGTTCTTGCACCTCTCCTATTATCTCTGCATCTTCGTAATTTGCAGCATCGGTCGAAACAACCAAACTAATGAGAATTGGTCCATCACTCTCCCATGGACTTTGCTTGTCTTCTGCAGGCATCGTCGCGATGATATTACTGCGATGATCGATTTTCTGCAATCCAATATATGTTCCAATAGTGCCTTCAAGTGGGCCAGTAACTGCGTTAAGAGCACCCATTTCAACAGGGTTTGTACGGCTTTCGAGCAACCCTTGGATTTGACCTTGGAGCGCACCAAGTTCTGTGCTGATGTTGAGGTTCTCATCCATTCTTTGCTGCCAATCTGCAACTTCTCCAGGATTCCAATCTCTCAAATCTTGGGGGCTTGGTGCTACTGGAGACGGCACAGAATCAATTGCTGTTTGTAGATCGTTGAGTGCTGTTGTAAAGTTCTCCTCACTGACAACTGTAACATTCGCAAGATGCAAGGTAAGATTATCTCGCCATGACTGAGTCGTGATTGAATCCTGTGTATTCAACCAAAATAAAGCAGAACCTGCTGGTCCACTGGTTGCACTTCCTCCATACAATGGTTCTTGGTAAGCAAGGAACAATTCGTTCGTAGCTAGTTCTGCCTCAATATTTGCAAACTGTTCCCAGGTTGTTGATTGTTTCATCTCACCCTGTTCAATTTCGTCGATTATACGGATGAAATCTAATGATGCTTGATATCGATCTTCAATTTCGTAAAGCAATTCAGTTGTATCATTTTGAGGATAGAAGGCATCTTCACTGTTGTCAAAATTGATGAATTGGGCCATCGATGATAGTGCGAGTGTAATCACGATAATGGATGCAATGGTAGCTTTCGGACGTTTAACCGAAAGGGCTGTTAACGCGTTGAATGGGTTCTCCATAACTTCCAGCCCTCAATCACAGGTATAAATGGTGTTCAAAATTTGAAACAATTCGCATATGATTTTGAACATCATTTGATAAGTCGTGGCATGAAATTGAAATCATGAGCGACACTTCGCCTCGATGGAAACGAGTATGCAAGACATCCAAGTTGAAAATGAATAAAGTCAAGGGAAAGGCAATTGGAGCAAAGATGGTTCTTGTAATGCGAACAGAAGAGGGGCTTTTCGGAAGTAATGCCCTTTGTCGTCATATGGCTTGGCCGATGCATTGGGGTGGTAAAATCAAAGATGGTTGTCTACGATGTCCTCTTCATCATACATCATATCACCCAGAAGATGGCTCAGTTAACGAATGGTCACCTGCTCATTACTTCCCAGCCTACGGTAAATTACTTGGGAAGTTGAGAAAACCAACTCCATTGAAAACCTACGATGTGAGGGAACATGAAGGATATGTTGAGATCGATCTTAACTCTTAATCATTCAACATGACGTAGTACTTGTTCCCGAGCAATGTATTTTGGTCGATAAATCGGGACACCTTTTCCATTTCGCATGACGACTCGCTCGTCATAGATTTGTGCACCAATACCAGCAACACGTGCCCATCCAAAGAAGGTGGTGTAGTAACTTGGATTCTTGAGGCCAACATGATGGAGGAGTGCTCCCGAGGCGATATCGACGTTTGCATTAGGGTTGGAGATTTTTGGGTTTTCTGCCAAAACACGTGGTGCAACCTCTCGGAGAGTTCGAATAATTTTGAAATTCTCATCATCGGGACACAACTGCTCACCAAGTGCGAATTGTGCTGCTGCACGTGGGTCCTCTGTGCGTAATACTGCGTGTCCGAATCCGAACACAGGGCGGCCTGCTTCAAGCTCTTCACGAACGAATTTTTCGACTTTAACAGGATCTGATGTACCGACACGTAGAACGAATTCCAAGCAGGATTGGTTGGCACGCCCGTGAAGCGGACCACTCAAGGCATTCATCGAACCGGCCATGGCTGAATACAACGTAGCATGGCCACTAGCAACAGCTTTACCAACAAATGTCGAGAGGTTGCCTCCACCATGGTCCATATGCAATACTAGGTATACAGCAAGGACACGATTCAATTTTTCTTGGTCAACATCGAGATCGAGTGTGTTGGTGAATCGTTCAACCATCGACAAACTTGTGTCATCGTCAGGGATTCCTTCAACTCGGTTCTCACGGTAGCGGAATAAAAGTCCCATCATACGAGGCATCCGAGCAACAAGGTTGAGTGCGTCTTCCTTCCAATCGTTCTTACAATCCCACATTCCAAGTGTTTGGATACCAATTGCAAGCCAATCCATGGGATGACCATCCCGAGGCAGGGCTGAAAAAACTGGCCCAAGATCACCAGGCATCACTGCACGGCGTTCGAGATCTTTTCGGAATGCCACAGATTGTTCAGGAGTTGGAAGTTCCTTGTTATGCAAGAGATATACAACATCTTCTGGTTGCATTGCTGCAAGTTCCTTGATAGGGTATCCACAGTAGTGAACGCCTTCTCCAGGGGTGACGAAGGATGTTCGACAGGTTCCAACAGGAACGCCTCGCATTCCAATGTCTAGGTGGGATTCTGTCAAGTCAAGTAAGTGGTTCCCTTCCTCACCCATGGTCTCACCGGTGTAAGCCAACTCGGTCATTCGTATAAATGAAAGGATAGAAAGGATTACTTCTGGTGTCGAAAACTACACCAAATCAAGCATCTTCCCAAACTCGGAAACCTTGAGTTGATTGTCGGTCAGCATTGACATGAAGTCGGATTTCTTCACCCTTGATTATAATCGCATCTTCTGCGGTTAATCCAGGGCAACTTTCCTTCACCTTGTTCCAAGATCGTTTGCTTCGCAAATTTTCACCCCACCATGGGAATGCTTTGCATTGCTGAGGACGCACTTCATAGATGGTGCATTGCTTCTTTTCGTCCAAATAGATACAGATGCCATCGGATTGATTTGATCGAAGGATATAACGACCATCCAATGTCGTAGTACAATCTTTTTTGAGATAATCTCGTACACTGAGATTCGCATGTTCTGCGAGTCTCTTAGCATCGTTCCGTGAGAGGTAAACGATTCCCCCAGGCTCGTCGCAACAGCGCCCACAGTCCGGTTGACAAGTGAACCGAACACCGTCGGCCCACCAAGCGCCCCTCATTCTTCTTCACCCAAAAGTCGAGTTGTTGGCTTAATGGTTGAGAGGTGGGCAACTTTGATTTCTTCATCCTCTAACTCGAAGGCTTCCATCGCATCTTCACTCACCAATCCTAGTTCGTGTTCGATAATCCGTAGTTCATCGACAATATCGTTGAGTTCATTCGCATCAGCATGTGCAGTTCGCTCAAGAAGGTCTTCCATCATGAGTTCAAGATGGCGTAATCTCAAATCGTCGCGAACAATGATTCGTTCTCGTTGCGCAAGTGCTTCATCGATGGATGCATCAATTCCGGCCAACATATCTGCGGTTCGTTCAACGTCAGAACCTTCAATCGTACCTAACTGATGTGTTAGGTGATGATCCTGTGAATGTACATCGAGAACTGTTGGCGCTTCAGGTGTCAATTCCTCAAGGGTCGTTTTCAAATGCATTTCGAGGAGATCATTGGCAGTATTCAGGTCCTCTGCTGTGACCATTGTTGGTTCCCAATCATCCACTTCCTCTTCGAGTGCAGAGGTATGGAGTTCGATACCTCCTACATCCACTTCTGAATACACAACGTCGGTTGCTCGCTTAAGGATATCCGATGCTAGAGAGATGGATGAATTGGCGTTTACTTCTTTCATTGCCGATGCTTCAATAGATTGGCCGTTAAGTACGGCAGCAACGTCTTCAGGATTCAAGATTTCTTGACCGCGTCCATGAGCGTCCTTAAGTGTTGAAAGAGCTGCTTCAACACCTCTCCATGATTGGCCGCTATGATTCAAAATCTCCATGGTGTGAGCATCCTCGAAAAGCATTCCAAGCAAGGATGCTTGCTGTTTGATGTGCATTGCCAAACTCGCCTCTGAAATACGATGGATGGTTGAAACTGAAGCATGATGCAACAATTCCCACAGTCGAGAGGATTTCCATTCACGTGGGTGCGATGTGGATGTCGAGAGGACGTGTGCGCCTAAATTCAATGCATGATCAATCAGGTGGCCGATACTTTGAGCATGCTGTTCATGTTCGGCGATGAGGTGAATATCATCGATGAGAAGGAGTGAAGTAGATGCAATAGCCTCATGCCAATCATTTGGAATTGAATCGAGACCGAGGAGTTCTGTTGCACGTAAAATACGAACATCACCATCAAAATATCGCAAAGCGCTCTGACCAGTTGCTTGTAAGAGGTGACTCTTTCCAACCTCTCGATCCCCTACAATGATGTGTGGGTTATGCCGTTCGCCAAGGTTGTCGATAATCGATTCGCAGACCATAGTTGCTTGATTATTTTCTGCATTCACTTTCCAATGTTTGAAGGTTTTACGTTGACTTATTTCCAAACGTTTTGGCCAGTTAGTTTGACTGGAGAGAATCGTGCTGTGATGCGATAGATCACCATGTATTGGAGGTGTTAACTCCGGCGGAGGGAGATTCAAGGGCATATTTCGTTGTTCATCGAGTATAGTTGACCATAGAGGTTGTCCTAAGGGGGAGAATCCAACCTTATCACCAAGACTTCCTTCTGGAATTGTTTGATCTAAATTCCGCTCACGCAGTTCTTTCAATCGAGAGATTGGATGAGAGCGTTCAAGTTCTATCATCGGTTGATATTCTGTATCTTCTCCAAGCACTTCTTCGCTAATCGCTTTCATCAAGGGGCGTTCATGAATCGGTTGAGATTGAATGAAACCTCGCTTTGTTGAAACCGTACTTTGTTTGTTTAAGATGCGTCCAAGTTTGGAGGGATTGTCCGATTTGTTCTCTCCTTCAATCGAAAGCCCTGCCTTCGCCTTCTGCAAGGCAATTCGCAATCGATTGGTTCGCTCAATGCTCATGCACTATCCTCCGAATCAGGTTCATCGGATGCACGCTGTCGGGAAACAGCATGCTCACGGGCATGGGGTGAAGGTTGACTCTCCTCTTTGCTTTGTTCTGTTATAGGTAGTGGAATAACAATTCGTTTGCGAGGGAGTTTCGGTTCAGGTAGGGTATGTGCTATCTCTGCTGAATTAGGAACGAACGGTTTTGCGCGGGTTGAATCCTTCTCGGATAAGGGCGGGATTACAACATTACGCTTTGCTGCCGCATCAATTGAATTCTGTTTGCTCGTTCGAATCACCTGCTTGCGCTTTCGAACGATTCTCTGAGCAGTTCGAGGCTTAACCTCAACCTTTACTTCATCAGTTGTGGGAAGAGTTTCTGTTTCAATTTCAACCTCCTCGTCTGAATCTTCTGCATCATTACTTGCCCATGAGCGCATTTTTGATTGCAGTTCTTCATCGATTTTCATCGTTTGATGTTCGACAGGCAGTGGTACTTGTTCGACAGGAGTATGCAGTTCAGGCTTTGGTGGAAGCACAGGATCATGCACATTGGCTTCCAAATGCTCAGAGATGGTTGCTTCTAGTTCTTCATCTATGTTTGAAAAGTATGGATGTTCTTGAAGCAATTCAACATCGAGCAACCATGTTTGGAGTTGGTGGCTTTCCAGTATACTAAACTCACGTTCCAATCGTGATCTATGTTGTGAAGTAAAGGCTTCGAGGTTTGATGAAACGATCAAGATGTTTCCATTCATCCGAGTTTGGTCGACAATGCTTCTTATCATTTCGATAACTCGTTGTTCTCCATGAATTCCTGAAAGGTATTCAATACCTTCGAGGATGAGGACACTTTGACGATGTTCAGCAAAAAATTGATCCACACTACGGCGAATGGATTCGAGCGAAGGCTCCAATGTATATTCGTTCTGAGTCTCAGACAACCATCGATAATGTTGCAAATCAATGTCGTAACTGGATTCAATTCGAGGCGGGGATAATCGCGATATCACTAGGAATGGTTGTCCCATTTCCCCTAGAGCGCCTGCTAACTCGAATACTTCATCAGGCTCAATTGAGTGTTCAAGCCAAGCTTGCCCTCGTTGAAGAACTGGCCCGCCTTGATTCCTCAACCTTGCTTCGCTTCTCCGTCGTAGTGCTTCGGGAACTCCAACACTTGGTTTCAGTTCAGGTAGTCGTTCATCTCTTTCGCTCCTTCGTCGAGGTGAGCGAACGGTTGTCCACCATGCTTCATCTCGGGTTTCTTCATCAGAGGCTATGAGATTCGCATCTGGATGTTCTGAAAGAGTCGAAATGTATGATGATTCAGACATTTCATGAAGGCTCATTGTAGCATCTAGTGCTGAGGCATCGGATTCAATTTCAAGGAGTGCCTCAATTCCATATCTGTCAGTATCCGCACTATGGAATGCAGCGGCAAGTGAACCGTCGAAAATTAGGAGGTGGCCGGTTCGCTGACCCACATCCGGAATGTTTCGCAGAATTTGGATAGATCCATTTCTCTCCAATGTTGCTAATTCCCGTGCAAGATGGCGGAGAACATCAACACCGCCGCGTCTTGTTTCGAGCACATCTCCTGGAACAAAATCCGACATAAACCTCACCCCGCAGAATCCAAGATTTGCTTTTATCTTTTGAACTGTGTGCCGCTTGATGCCAAATGAGAAGCATTTCAATGGTCAATGCTCTCGGCCAACTATGGAGGCATCACCCCTTTCATCGGATGAAGCGGTGTTGCTCGAGCAAGGACGGATTGATTTCGATACTGGTCGATATTGGCATGCTCATGAGGCATGGGAGGATTTGTGGAATTCACTCAAGCGTCGAAATGCGGATAAGAGTGAAGTCTTATTGGTACAAGGGCTCATACAAACCGCAGCATTGCTCTACAATCACCAACGTCAAAAGTCTCGAGGTGTTACAAATCAATGGGAGAAATTGATTCCTAAATTATCGTCTTGGAAGACGGCTTGGGGATTCGATATTGAACAGCATGTAGAAAATATTAGCATCTACGTCGAAGACGTTGGTATATGGCAACAAACCTATGAAAACATGAGCCTACCAGTAGCAAACGAGGCGAGCAAATGAATCGGTTCGAAGAGGATCTTCCAAAGCATTTTGTCGTCTTTTCTCAGACGCCCAAAGCCCAGGAACAATCACGTCGTTTATTCATCCGATTTGGGGCATTTTTAGCAACACCTGTGCTGGGAATGGTCGTTTTTCAAAATGCTATCATGAGTGTATTTTTCGCTTGTATATTTGTCCTCATCATGAGTATTGGTTGGCGACAATGGAAACGCTGGCAACAAATCCCTTTCGCAGTAAATTCATCCCATCCGATGATGGAATTGGATTTCGATAAAGAAGCTGAAGTAATGATTCGACTTCATGATGGGCGCTGGGTCAAAGCAGGTAACGAGCGCTATCGATTAATCTCAGATGATTTACTTTCTGGATACAACTTGGTAGCCTTGGATGATGATTATACTATTCTCGGTTACTTTACCGAGAATAAAAGCATAGATGCAAATCTTCGCAGAACTATGGCTTTACTGAATCAATCCCTTGCCCTCAGAGATGCTCATAACGATGTCGAGGATGACATAGAGGATGCGAGAAAAAGAGAGTCAATGGACTATGGTTTACTCGATAGGGATTGGCCAGAAGAGATGGAATTGGAAGATGCAGCAGGACCAATCGCTAAGAAACTAAAGGGCCAAGAATAACGATTTGATTGAAGCATTGACGGGTGCATTGAAAACCTAAACTTGTCAGCACTTGCTTATGGAAACTCCAGTTCAATGGTCAGAAATTGTCTCTGAACTGGACTCCGAACACCAAGAACTTCTCTTTGGAACATCACTCTCGCGTCGATTCTCAAGACTTCCTTTGTGGCTAAGCCATCCTGCGAACATTGGAATGTTCTATGGTTTACTCATCAGTTTAGCTCTTATTTTCCCATACATACTGCGCTACGATAATCTGAACGAATCGTTTTCCAATTGGTTATTGTTTTCAGCACTGTTCATGGCAGCCTGTTTGGTTCTTGGCTTCAGTTCCTTGATTCTTGTATCCCTTACGAAACGGTTGCCAATGGCACCGCCTCGTATTATCTTGTATCCAATGCCATTCATTGGTATCGGTTTACTCGGATTGGATTTTTCCAATATCCTCGATATTCCAAGTGGCGTTTCTTTGTTCGTTTTATTACTTCCAGGTCCTGCTTATGTCCATCTATCTTGGGCGCCTCGATGGCGTCTTTTGTGTATGCTCGATGAAGGTGTAAACCCATTTGATGATTTGAAGACATATGTCGAACCGCGCCAGGATTCGGCTGACAATCTTGCAGGTGAAGATCTCGAACTTCTAGAAGTCGTTGACGCATTTGAATCCGAATAGGATATTTGTTTTCTGAAGTATCCTCCATCGTGGAAGATTTCGACAAGATCTAAATATACTGAAATTTACTCAAATGAGTCCGACTTTCGGTCCAATGGATTCCAAGAGTCTCAAAACTTCGTCCAAATCCTCTCTTGACAAACCAGAAGACATCTGAGTTCGAATTCTGGCTTTATCTCGAGCGACCATAGGGAACACGATTGCTCCTGCCATAACTCCCTCTTTCTGAAGATGAGTTGTCATGGCCTTTGCCGTTGAGGATTCTCCACACATAATCGGTATGATTGGTGTGGTAGAAACACCTGTATCAAAACCGAGTGATTGCAATTCTTTTCGGAAATAATTGGTATTATCCCAAAGTTTTGCATGATGTTCAGGTTCCTCCATGAGCACTTCAATAGCTGCTTTTTGGGCAGCCGCTACACCTGGAGGTTGAGATCCAGATAGAAGCCATGACCTTGAGTGATTCAATGCATGTGTTCGGGTCATTTCGGTCCCAGCAAGGATTCCTCCTTGAACTCCTAGAGCTTTGGAAAAGGATCCAACTTCAAAATCAACCTTACCTTGTAATTTGAAATGGTCAACAATGCCGCGACCGCCTTCGCCAAGAACTCCTTCCCCATGGCAATCATCGACCAGAACCATTGCACCGAATTCTTCAGCAAGTTTGTTGACTTCATCGAGTGGAGCATAATCACCATCCATCGAGAAAACTCCATCTGTGATGATAAGTTTTCGTTCCGCATCTTCATGTGCTCTAAGAACAGCCTCAAGCTCACCCATATCGTTGTGGGCATAAACGCCACGTCGGGCCTTTGTTAGTCGTACACCATCAATGATTGAACCATGATTCAATTCATCACTGATAATGACGTCTTGAGGGCCTTGAACCAAGGTGGGTATGAGTCCAACGTTGGCGGTATAACCAGCGGAATAAATCAAAGCCGCTTCAACGCCTTTGAAGTCGGCTACCGTCCGTTCAGCATCAAGATGTAGATCCATTGTACCCGCAATGGCACGGACCGATCCACTACCTGCACCATATGCGGCAGTGGCCTCGATCATGGCTTTGACAACCTTCGGATGTGTCGTGAGGTTGAGATAGTTGTTGGCTGAGAGCATAATGGTTGCTTTTCCTTCCATTGTACAACGGGGTTGATTGGGACCTTCCAAGGTAGGAGGTTCCCAGAGCAAGGACTTCTCATTCAATTCGTCAAAGCGTTGTTTCATCCACGTCATGTCGCCCGGCATGGTCTCACTATTCCTTCCTCTACGTGGTTGATTAAGGGTTTTTGTGAGATGTTGCTTCAATACGCATGATGAAAAGGGAGATAGTCTCGCATAGATTTGTGCAACTGAATGGAATTGTCAGCAGTGGCTTAGGTCGAGCCCATGTATTCATGTCACAACCACATTACCAAGAACAGTTTCGAACAATTCTTGGAACAACTGCTTGGCCAGGTACGCTCAACATCAAGGTTGAGCATGAACATTTGATTCACTATATCGCATTGAGAAATAAGGCCGGAATCGATACACTAGATGCTGATGTAAGTTTGCTTGAACAAGCGAGAAAGGTCAATGTAGATGCATTTGAGGCATTACGTGTCCGAGGGTTTCTTCGTGATGGTGTATCCTTCGGAGGAGCAACAGCTTACCAAGCGAAAATATCGCATGGAGAGCACGTTATCGATTGTGCTATTCTCATTCCAGATTTGACACGGCACGTAGATGTTGTAGAAGTCATTTCAGGGCCGTTTCTGCGAGAACGCCTCGACATCGAAGATGGCGATAATGTGACACTTCAGGTCGGAGAGTAGTCAGTCCCAGATACCCATATCCATACGGGCATCCTCTGTAGCATGCACTCTGGGGTCCCATCTTGGAGTCCAAACCAGATTGATATGGACACTATCCAAACCATCTGTTTGTAGAGCAGCTCGATGAGCAGCAGCCATAATCTCTGGTGCTGCTGGACATCCAGGGGATGTCAGCGTCAAGTCGATTTCAGCATGTTTACCTTCTTCTCGATCCTCAAATCGAACCGCATAAATCAGTCCAAGATCAACGATTGAAATCTCTAATTCTGGATCTTCAACCGTCTGCAGTGCTTGCATTACTTGCTCTTCGTTGACCATTATTTCATCTCCTGTAACTCATTCATCACTTTGTCAAACATGTTTCTAAACCCATTACTTCGGGATGGAGAGAGTGAATTCAAGATACCCATTTCAACGGCAAATTCAGGCGTTAATGACAAAGCAATGTCCAACGGTTGACCATCGATAGCGATGGTCAAGATACCCATCAGTCCTTGGACGAGTTTGGAATCAGCACCTGAAAAGAGATTTACATTGTTCTCATCGATATCAACCCGGATATGTGCTTCGGATTGACATCCTTGAATCCGTGTGATATCGTTCCATTGTTCTGTTGGAAGTTCATTCACTTCCGATGCTAGATCAAAGACATATTCAAGTCGCTCCATTCGATCTTCAATGGATTGAAAGTCTTCGATTAATTCTGCGAGTTGTTGAGGATAAGTCATGCAAATCGCTCCAAAATTGCACGTACGTGTGTCAAGAACTCTTCCGCATCTTGCATGGTATTGTAAATGTAAAATGAGGCACGTAGAGTGCCACTGATGCCCAAACGGTGCAGTAGTGGTTGAGCGCAGTGATGGCCAGTTCGAACAGCTACTCCGCATGCATCGAGAAGGTGAGCGAAATCCTCGCTGTGAAGTGTTGGGTGGAGGAAGGATACAACCGATGAATCCCCATCATCATGACGGCCATACACGGTCATGCCCATAGAACGCAGTTCATTTGCAACATGGCGAGCGATTTCCAAGAGTCGGTGATGTTGCTTTTCGAGGTCAAGTTCTCCAAGATAGGAGAGCGCTGCATTCCATCCTATTGCCTCGGCAATTTTGGGTGTTCCCGCTTCGAATCTATGTTCGTTTGTTTGATAGGTGGATCCTTCTAGTGTGACGGTTTCAATCATATCACCACCGCCCATGAACGGCTTCATTTCTTGGAAGGTTTCTTCGTTGACTAGAAGGCATCCAATACCTGTTGGACCACACATCTTGTGCGCGGATAAAGCCATCATATCCGCTCCAAGTTCAGCCATGTTAATCTGACAGTGAGGGGCACCTTGAGCCGCATCGAGTAGAACTTTTGCACCGTTAGCATGAGCAATTCGAATAATGTCTTCGATTGGATTTCGCACACCAAGGACGTTGGAGGTGTGAACAACACAAACCAGTCCTGCACCTTCAACGGATGCTTCCAGAGCCTCCATATCGAGTGTTAAATCAGGTTTTACTGGAACGTATCGCAATTCATTACCAAACGTTTCAGCAAGCATTTGCCATGGAACAATGTCGCTATGATGTTCCATCTCCGTAAGGACGATCGCTCGTCCTTTCAGTTGAGGATGGCCCCAAGCATGGGCTGCAAGATTGATGGCTTCGGTGGTTCCACTGGTTAAGATACAACGTTCAGCATTAAACCATGACTTGAGTGATGTTCGACATGCTTCGTAACCTTCGGTTGCTTCTCCTGCAAGTGTGTGGACCGCTCTGTGAACATTTGCGTTATGCTTAGTGTAGTAATCGTTCATCGCATCGATAACAACAGCGGGTTTCTGTGTTGTTGCAGCATTATCGAGGTAAATTAGTCGGTGACCATTGACCTGACGTTGTAAGATTGGAAAATCATCTTGAATAACCATGTCCATCACCCGATCAGTTGACATTCAAGATGTACCGTTAAGCGAGTCTGCATTGCTTCTCGAACATGGTCTGAATCAAGGTCAGTGAATGAATCGACGAGGAAACCTTCAACTATCATTGAAGTTGCTTCATCTTTGGATAATCCACGACTCATGAGATAATGTAATTGTTCTTGATTGATGGGGGCAGAAGCAGCACCATGGGATGCAGCAACTTCGTTAGCCAATACTTCGAGTTCAGGTATCGCCTCAGCCCGAGAGGATGGTGACAATAGCAGATTTCGGAAAACTTGACCCGCATCGGTATGTTGCGCAATGTCGTCGATGGTTAGAGAGCCTGTTCCAATGGAATGACTTCTGTCGTCACAAACCGCATTCAGAAGTAGGTGAGAATTTGTATGCGGTTGCTGATGATGAATCTCAATATGATGATCATCGTGACGTGTTCCATGACCATGTACGGCAATAAATTGCTTGAGTGATGCGTTTGTTCCCAAGAGTGTTGAGCGAATATCGGATTTGTTTCGATGCCCACCCATGGATAGTGTAGCCAATTCGAAACTAGCGTCCCTGTGAACGTTCCAGTCGTCGACGCGAACCATTACCGAGTCAGAAGACAGTTCGTTGATGATGCCCACACTCAATCGTGCATTAGCATTGATGTCCCCAGTAAGTGCAAGACCAAACCAATCCGGCTCACCATGCAGATGGATTACGATATTCGATGCAGTTGAGCACGAAAGGTGCAGATGTGTTGCTACAGCATGACCTCCTGCATGAATGTGGACATGTCCTTCTCCATCATCACATGACACAACTATGGTTTCATGCATGATTTCGTTAAGAAAAATCCGAGCAATATCTGTAGTTGATAGCGATTCAAAAGCTACCGTATTCAATTTCAAATCCTCACTATTGACAATAGCAGAATCGACTTCTGGAACAGTGTCAACATTTCCAGGATGAACCCTTGACCATGGCGTATAGCGCCAGAGGTGTTCGGATCGACTTGGAACTATGGCATCGAGATACGATGTCATCCAATCGAGCCCTCCATTTCCAATTCCAAGAGTCGGTTGAGTTCAACAGCGTATTCCATTGGTAGTTCTCGAGTGAAGGGTTCAAAGAATCCATTGACGATCATTCCCATGGCCTCTTCTTCGGTATGGCCTCGGCTCATCAAGTAGAACAGTTGGTCACCCGATACTTTTGAGACGCTTGCCTCATGTTCAAGGTCCGCGGTCGAGTTTCCTATTTCCATGGTTGGGTAAGTGTCACTACGACTATCTTCATCGAGCATGAGTGCATCACAGACGACTTTAGAACGACATCCAGATGCCTTAGGAGTAACTTGAAGCATCCCTCGGTAGGAAGATCTACCACCGTTCTTCGAGATAGATTTTGAAAGGATGTTCGAGGTTGTATTCGGTGCGAGGTGGTGAACCTTGGCTCCAGCATCTTGGTGTTGTCCTTCACCTGCATATGCGACGGAAATAACCTCAGCATGAGCGCCTTCTCCCTTGAGCAAAACCGCTGGATACTTCATGGTCAATTTCGAGCCAATGTTTCCATCGACCCATTCGACAGTAGCATTCTTGTGTGCAACACCACGCTTGGTAACAAGATTGTAGACATTTGCCGACCAGTTCTGAATCGTTGAATAACGAATCTTAGCACCTTCCATTGCGATCAATTCAACGACAGCAGAGTGAAGAGAATCGGTGGAATACGTTGGAGCAGTACAGCCTTCGACATAGTGAATGGATGAACCTTCGTCTGCAATAATGAGTGTTCGTTCGAACTGCCCCATGTTCTTTGCATTGATTCGGAAGTAGGCCTGAACAGGCATTTCTACATGAACTCCCTTTGGAACATAGATGAAGGAGCCACCTGACCAAACGGCTGTATTGAGTGCAGAAAATTTGTTGTCTGTATGCGGAACTACCGTTCCGAAATATTTCTTGATTATTTCAGGGTGTTCCTTGAGTCCGGAATCCATATCGAGAAAGAGAACGCCTTGTTCTTCGAGATCTTCCCGAATCGAATGATACACAGCTTCACTTTCGTACTGAGCGGTGACACCGCCAAGCCACTTTTGTTCCGCCTCAGGAATACCTAGACGATCGAACGTGCGCTTGATGTCATCGGGCACATCGTCCCAATCTTTTTCGGTCTTATCCGATGAACGAAGGAAATAGGTCACGTTGTCAAAATTAATACCTGCAAGTGAATCACAGTTACCCCAAGTTGGCATTTCCCGTTCCATGAAATGATGATATGCTTTGACTCGGATATCGGTCATCCATTCAGGTTCTCCCTTAAGTTCCGAAATATCGCGAACAACCTGCTCACTAAGTCCCTTGTCGAAACGAATGGTGGCATCTTCAGGGTCGTGGAACCCGTATTTGTAGTCGCCAACAGCATCTTGAGCATCTTGTGTCATTGAATCACCTCAAACAAGGGCATCTGCCCAATCATATCCTTCCTTTTCCAGCTTAATTGCTAGTTCAGGACCGCCGCTTTCAACGATTTTTCCATCGATTAAAACATGAACAACATTTGGTTTGACCAAATCCAAAAGGCGTTGATAGTGTGTGATGATAAGGCACCCAGTCTCCTTTGCCACAGCATTGATTCCGTCCGCAACGATTCGCAGTGCATCGATATCAAGACCTGAATCGGTTTCATCGAGAAGTGCAAGATCGGGCTGAAGAAGTAACATTTGCAGGATTTCAAGTCGCTTTTTCTCACCACCACTAAATCCATCGTTGACGTAGCGGGATAGGAACGACCTGTCCATGTCGAGTTGCTTCATAGCCTCGTTCAATTCTTGTCGAAATTCTCGTGGCGATGGTGCTTCTTCTCGTACAGATGCTACCGACTTGCGCAAGAAGGTTCCAACTTGAACACCCGGAATGGAAGCAGGGTATTGGAATGAGAGGAACATTCCAGCACGTGCCCGTTCAAAGACTTCCATATCATCGATGTTTTGTCCTTTGTAGTGGATGGTTCCACTTGTGACTTCATAGGCGGGATGGCCCATGATGACATTGGCGAGAGTAGACTTTCCTGATCCGTTTCGACCCATGATTGCGTGAATTTCTCCACGCTTGATTTCAAGGCTAATTCCCTGTATAATCGGAGTGTCTGCAACAGAAACATGAAGATTTTCTACATGCAACAAGACTTCGGTCATGCCCTCACCTGTTCATTGGTACCATCACCCCCTTATCAATGGATGTAATCACTTCTGATACTACTCCTTTGCAACATTTCAAACGCAATTGCAATCTGGCCATCGCATGGACGACGATTTGGTTCGAGCCTATGCGCTTGAAGCCCAGAAAGCGATGGAAGAGGAGGCCAATCGTCGAATCGCTGAAAAAACCGATGCGGAAGAAGAGGAGCGACTGAGGAACACGCGAATCATCGATGCTGTTGGAACCGAACACATTGTTCCTGTTTTGCTTTCTAGGTTAGGTTCAGTACGGGCGGCTCTTGATGGCCATGGAGGCGGCATTGCAGTGTCCATGTGGGACAAAGGCGAATCAGGCTTCAACTTCGTACTCGATTTAACAGGTGCTTGTCTTTCCTGCGGTGCTGCACCTGGGACGCTTCAAGGTGTTCGCAATGACTTGGAAGCCGACTCCGAAATTGATCATATTCGATTCTCCTCTACCCTCCTCGATACATTCGATGAACTTGGCAGGGAATTCATTCTCGCACATGGAAACGTCGAATTCATCGATGTACCATAGGGTAATTGAAAAGAAGAGGTTTTGGGGGCCGTTGTATGACTGCATGGATGGATGGGACAAGAGATGATCCCGAACCGAGTCGTGAGAGCGATCGAGGCAAATTCGAAGTCGTTGCTCGAGACGGTTGTGCACGCATCGGGAAACTGCATACGTCACATGGCATTCTTGAGACTCCTGCACTGTTGCCGGTCATCAATCCAAACATTCGAACGATCGAGCCGAGAGAGATGTGGGATCGCTACGGAATTCAAGGTTTGATAACCAATTCCTACATCATCTGGAAGCACGATGATCTAAAACAGCATGCCGTCGAAAAAGGCGTTCATGACCTTCTCAATTATCCAGGAGTGATCATGACCGATTCAGGTACGTTTCAATCCTATGTCTATGGAGATGTTGAGGTTGGAGTGGAAGAAATTGTTGAGTTTCAACGTTCGATCGGTGTAGATATCGCAACAATGCTCGATGTATTCAGTCGTCCCGATATGACTGAAGAGGAGGTGAAAAAGGCTGTTAAAACGACGATTGAACGTTGTGAAGAGTCTTTGAAAGCTGCTCAAAACGTTATGCTAAACGGGCCTATTCAAGGAGGTATTTATCGACATTTGAGGAAACAATCCGCTCAAAATATGGGGCGGTTTGATTTCGCAATCCATCCCATCGGAGGAATCGTTCCAATCATGGAACAACACAGATACAAAGACCTCGCAAAAATCATGTTAGCAACGATAGGTGAACTACCTCCCGAAAGACCTCGGCATATGTTTGGATGTGGACATCCGATGTTGTTCTCGATGTTGATCGCCCTTGGTGCGGACTTGTTTGATTCTGCTGCATATGCGATTTTTGCCCGAGATAATCGTTTGCTTTCTCCTCAAGGAACATATCGATTGAACGATATTCACTCTTGGCCAGAATTGGTTCCATGTGTAGTCAATTGGACTCCTGAAGCAGTACGGAAATTGGATGATGAAGAGCGAACAGTTCTCCTTTCACGGTACAATCTTGAAGTGACACTGGCCGAACTTTCTCGTTGTAAACAAGCCGTCCATGAAGGAACAATCTGGCAACTTGCTGAGCAACGAAGCCATCAACACCCTGCACTGCGTGAAGCGTTCTTGTGGTTGACAACACGTCCATTGCCATCAGGTATGCCCTCGGAATCATTGGAAGATTTGGTTCAAGATGATCGAACGGCTGCACGTGAACACCATCCAAATGGTGGAATTTGGGAACAGGATTGGTCACAAGTTGTCGACAGACAAGCAATACAGAGAAAGAAAGGCGAGCGATGGGGCGGAGAAGATACGTTATCTCGACCACATATTCTTGTAGCGCGTAAACATTTACAACAGCGGTGGAGGCCAGAATCCTCGGGTTCATCTGACGTTTTGATTCTTAATGGAAAACCAGGTCCATGGAGACAACGTTGCGACCTGCTTGTACTGCGGCTTAAGAGTGTACTTCCTGACCTAGAGATTCTTGTCCAAACACCGCTAGGATTATTGCCGTATTCACTTGAAGATCTGAACCCATTTGCTCAGGTGGATGGACCTACATGGCTTTGGAAACGTCGGCTCAACATGGTCGTGCTCCGCGAAGAACTTCAGCGATTGCACATCGAGGCAGATCGAATATTGATTCTTGATATCGGCCAAGATAAGTTGATTCAACAAGCATCAAATCTTCTAATCAAGCATGGTCTTCTCAAAGAGGAACTTATCGTCGATGATTCACAACTACCTAAACTTCGTGACGAATTACGTCGAAGACAAATCCTCGACAAACTCATAGTGCTTGCAAATGTAAACTACAATGACGCTGTAGAACTCATAGATTCCTGTACTTATGTCATCGGTGGAACTGGCCGTGTCAAGAATGTAATCGATAAGAATGGAAATCATATTCTAAGCCCAAGGCTGACAGACGGTGGTATTTCAATCACTGATTTAGGTTCGAAAGCCATTCATGAACGACGTTCAAATTCAGACTTTGCAGATGATGGATTTAGTCCCTATGTAGGGAGAGGAGAAGGTCCTCCTATCCTTGTTGTTGAACAAGATGCTGTCGAATTTGTACTACGTGGTCGAAATGTATTCCATGGATTTATTGTGTCCTGCGATCCTTGGCTCAAGGCTGGACAAACATGCTTCATCGTCGATGAGCAAGGCACGTTGATTGGACATGGTATTTCACAGTGTGATGCGGATGAAGCTCTTGGCTACAGAAAAGGTATTGCAGTGCGAACGCGAAGTGACTTTTCGAAGACATTCAAATAACGTAACGTGAAAGGATTCAAGGACTTCCTTTTCGTGTGTTTGATGAGAACAATGTCGAATGACCTCATTATCGAGACTCAGGAGTTGACCAAATCCTATGGTCCTCATGTTGCTCTCGACAAATTGAGCATTCAAATTCAACGGGGGTCTACGGGACTCCTTGGTCCAAATGGGGCGGGAAAATCGACCTTTTTCAAAACCATTCTTGGCCTCATTCAAGCAACTTCAGGAGAAGGTAGTGTTCTTGGGCATGACATACGGACTGAGGGATTGGCCATTCGCTCACAAATAGGATATATGCCTGAATATGATGCTCTTGATGATAATATGGATGCAATTCATCAGGTTCGCTACAGTGGTGAATTGCTTGGAATGAATCCAGTTGTTGCAATGTCTAGGGCACACACTGCTATGGAATATGTCGGCCTTGGTGAATTACGGTATCGGCCAATTTCTTCTTTTTCGACAGGTATGAAACAAGCGACAAAATTGGCCTGTTCAATCATTCACGATCCACAACTAATCATTGCGGACGAACCATCAAACGGTCTTGATGCCCATGCAAGACAAGCCATGTTGACCACGCTCTCAAACATGGTCAATGCAGGCAATCGTTCAGTACTTATGGCAAGTCACTTGATGGAAGATGTTGAGCAAGTTTGTAGCAATATTGTATTACTTCACAAAGGAAAACTCGCTGCACAAGGTCGAATCGAGGACTTGAAGGCGATCGATCGAGAAATTGAAATTCATGTGTGGGGGATGGCAAGTGAACTCGAGATAGCGCTTGGAAAAGAAGGACTTGAAGTGCGTCGAGAAGGTCGGATGATGCGGATTCGTCATGATGGTGACAAGACGACGCATCGAATTCTCAAATGTGCTGCAGAAACAGGTGCACAAATACGTCGAATGCATGAATACGAAGCATCACTAGAAGACCTCTTCCTCGTCATAATGGAACGTTTTGGCTATGGAGTAAAATCAAGTGAAGACTTACTAGCGTCACCCATTGAAGCTCGAAAGGTAGATGCCCCTGAATCGATGGGAGGTTCGGGAGCATGACCGAGGAATCAACTCTTGATGCTTCAAATCCCGTCACCGGGAAAAGTCGAATGGATGCGGCATGGGGTTCTGAATCAAGCGACCAGGCTAGTATTGCTCAACCGGTTGCCCAAACAGGGCAAGTATTCGAACAAGTCTACGTTCCTTGGCAAGGAACCTTGAATCCTCGGTGGATGCGTAATTGGGCTATTTTCCGTCACCATGTACTCGGTATAGTTCGTAAGGGTCACCGTCCTTGGGGAATACCAACTAAATTAGTTCTGATTTTTGTTTTGATCGCTTCAATGACCGATGTCGCATTGACACTTTTATTCGCCGTTATCGGTGAACCTGATCTGTACGAACTTTGGGGTGTTGGTCGAAACAATCTCTACGGTCACGTACTTGGATTCTTCCCACGCAATATGTTGTATTATCCACTGGTAGCAGCCTTATTGGTTGGGGGTGTGATTTCAGAAGATCGGTCGAATGGAACCAGTGCCCTGTATTTTTCACGGCCAATCAATCGGTTTGATTACGTTGGAATGAAGTATTTAGCGGTTGCAACAATTCAATCCTTCATCATTATTGGTACACTTTTCTTGTATTACTTTGTTGATATTTTGGCAATGGGTCGAGGCTGGGCCTGGATTCTAGACACATTTCCCTTGTTTTTGACAACCGTATTCTGTGCGATTCTCTTGGTCGTTACCTACACCAGTATCGGACTTGCACTTTCTTCTGTTTCCCGTGGAAAGTTCTTCCCTGGAATCGCACTTCTTGCCGTCTTGTTGGGGACGAAAACACTCGCAGCTATTGTAAATGGATTGTTTGATAGTTCAATCCTATACCTAATTTCGCCCTACGATTCTGTTGCACACGTAGGACAAGCGTTGATTGGAACCAATATCGTATACGACCATCCTTGGATTTGGTCCCTTGCTTCGGTTGTGGCGATCAATGCAGTTTCATTGTACGTTCTTAGCGTACGCGTATCATCCATGGAGGTGACGCGCGAATGATTCCCGATTTAGCCCAAGAAGGAAAAGCGCAGGAACAGCAATGGGTTCCACAACCGAAGGCACCGGTTGTGATGTTCAACAATGTAGGGAAAACCTATGGCCGTTACCAAGCGATCGGGGGTATTTCTCTCGCTCTAAGCGGTGGCGTTACAGGAATTCTTGGACTGAATGGTGCAGGTAAATCGACGATGTTCAAATTGCTCATGGGCAAACTTCAACCTTCTCAAGGGGAAGTTCGTTTGTTTGGAACAAATCCATGGAAGAATCCAGCACCGTATGCCCGAGTTGGTTATGTTCCTGAAAATGAAAACATGTACGATTGGATGACCGCACACGAATTTGTATCTATTTTTGCCCGTCTTCACGGACTTACAAGGGATGAAGCCAAGATAGAAGCCGAACGAGTTCTCGAGTTCGTTGGCCTAACCGATGTTATGCACAAAAAAATCGGACTTTATTCCAAAGGGATGCGACAACGTGCTAAGATAGCTCATGCACTGGTTAACGATCCGGAACTCATCATTCTCGATGAACCTCTACAAGGTTGTGATCCGTTGGCTAGAACGACGATCATGAACGTCATTCGTGAACTTGGACGTATGGGTCGAACGATATTGTTGAGCAGTCATATTCTTTCTGAAATTGAACGCATTACAGAACAGATCGTCATCTTGCATCAGGGTAGGTTGCTCGCCATAGGAAATTTGCATGCAATACGCGAGCAATTGGATAATATTCCTCACACTATTGAAATCGAATGTAATGATGCAAAATCGTTGGCCAGAGATGTTCTCAGTCTGGAGGTTGTTCATGGTCTTCAATTTCCGAGTCCTACAAAGTTGAAAATATTCACTCACCATCTTGGTGAATTCCACAAGCGTTTGCCAAGAATCATTGTTGATAATGAGCATGATGTCATGGTAATCAACAATCCTGATGATGACCTTCAGTCGATTCTTGGCTATCTAACGGGAGGCTATGGTTGATGAAGAAGAAACGCGGTGAAACCATTTGGACCGCTCTTGACCGCAAGGCGACAGCCATCGCAGAATTCACAATGCGTCAGTATCGAACACGTCTTTCGACATGGGTTGTTCTCGGGGTAGGATTCCTTGCAATTTTTGTCGTTCTTCTCTTTTACATCGACGCTATGAATAGCGAAATTGAAGCCGTTGACAACGATGGTGATTCCTTTGATTGGGATGGAGATGGTTATGTAAATGGTCAGGAGTTCAAGTATGGTACGGACATTTACGATGAACTTTCGCATCCAGGATTACTGAATCCTCCAGTTGAACCCGAGCCTGCATCAATGTATATCAATGAAGATGACTATGATTGGGATTATTCGGATGCATCATACATTAAAACAGGATATGACAACGATGGTGATTGCACAGATTCTTCACTTCTTCCAAGTCAAAAAGATGACAATGGAGACGGCAATCCTTGTAACATTATTCTGCGGTATGATGTTAGTAGTGGTTCCTATTTTGTCTATGCAGATCCTAATGTTGATGAGGATCCAGATGAAGAAAGATACGGTAAAGAAGCGCAACATCGAGCATTCATACTAGGAATCGGTAAACTCGGATTTGTATTTTTGCTAAGTATTTTCATTCCACTATTCCTTGCTACAGGTTTGATTCGTGATGAGATGAATTCTGGGACCATGCAGTACATGACTGCAAAACCCATCGCTCGTGGAGAAATCTTCCTCTACCGGATTCTTGGTTATTTGGCCATAGTTTGGCCGTACCTTCTCGTCGTGTGTACTTTTTTGGCGCTTGTATCCGGATTCATGGGTCCGGGTGACCAATTCTTCCGGTTTGGAGATCTTGGAATTTGGTTCTCGATTCTCATCGCTGCCTTACTAGCAACCTTGGTCTATGGTATGCTTTTCGCATTCCTTGGAGTTCTATGGAAGTATGGAATTATCCTCGCGCTCCCTATTGCTGCATGGGAACTGGGGATGGCCCTTCTTTCGATGTCTGTGCCCGAATCGAGCTTTTTGCGTATGTCAATCGTCGGTTGGTCGATGAGCATCATCGATTCTGGCGCATATCTCGTTTGGCCCGATATGGCGATGTTTACGGAAGCAGGGTCATGGGCAGGTGGTTCGAATAACGATGGTCCATTCCTATTTTTCGGCAGTAATGAGTTACCAGGTTATGGTGCATTGGAATGGGCTCAATCCGATCTTGGACTAGGAATGGGACCATATGCTACTACAGTTGTATCGGTTATCGTGCTTCTTTTCCAAGCCGCGTTCTTTTGGTTCATTGGCCAGTTGATTTTCAAGTCCAAAGAGATTGTTTGAGGGGTAATATGGATTCCTTTGCTGGTGATTTTTCTACGTTATGGACGTTGAACCAACGTCCACCAATTCAGCATTTGACATGGGATTGGTGGTGGTGGCTTGTCATGCTTGATGATGATGAACATCCGATGGCAGGTAAACAACTCATGGTTCTATGGTCGACCAAAGAAAACGATGTTGTTCACATCAACGATGTTGAGTGGAAGCCCAAAGGAACGCCTGGATTTGATGATGAAGGTGCTATACTAATCGATGGGATGGTCTGCGCTTGGTGGTTTGATGGCTCGGTTATGCACGATGAAATCATTGCAAAGATATGTGATATGATCGTTCTTCCTTCCAACCATTCTTCATGGCCAGGGCAGGAAGGTCAGGGTGGAGGAGCAGTGGTTCCGCTTCTAGAGAATGATTGTTCGATGGGTATGCTTGCAGACCGTTCACAGTTTTGGTTGAATCTTGACTTGCAACACGATGCAATTCAATCAATTCGACTGACTATGTCTCCATGGAATCCAGCGATGTCGACCGCTCGAGAAGCAACAGCAACTTATCTCGGTTCACTGGGATATGATATCCTTCGTCTTCATGGCACTCGAGTTAAAGGAACGATTGATGGAAATGATGTCAAAGGAACTGGATACTTCCAGAAAGTATGCGTTCAAGCTCCTAGCGTTCCATGGTATTGGGGCGTTCTCCATTTCTCAGATGGTTCCTATCTCGATTGGTTCTTGCCCCATCTTTCATCGACGATTCTCAGTCGAGACCCTCGTGAGTGGAAACGGCGTGATGTTTCGCATATCGCTGTAAGCCAAGGAGGACTGTTTCATGATGCTCAAAATGGTCGAAGTGAACGTTTTCGAATCGTAACTGTCGAGAAGCAACGACAGGACAATAACTTACCCTGTTTCAAAGTTCACCTCAAGAACGGACGGACCTCTATTCGAGTGAATGTTCGAGCAATTGCACGTGCCTATTGGGATTTCCATCAACCCACTCGAGGAGGGATATGGTCCCATCTCACTTACAATGAGTACCCGCTTGAGGTCGAATCGCTTACGATCGAGGATGAGTATGGAGTACGTCACGAATCAATGTATGACTGGATTCGCGGTAACGCTGAGCATAGTTGGGGACTTTTGCATTGATGAAATGCCTCAATCTTCTTTAATTAAACAGCAAAGGGCTTATGTGCTTGTGTGTCGAGAACCAACTGGGTCAACAGGATGAGTGACGAAGAAGTGCAGTCTGGAGAAGTTGGAGATATAGAAGAAGAGGTTCTCGAAACTACGAGTAAACCTTCTAATGAAGAAGATATGAAAAACCGCTTCAAACTAATCGAAGGTGAAGAAGTACTCCTTACGAAATCACCGAGTCCTGTGGGTTTTATGAGCATGTATCTGCTTGGTTTAATCGTCTTTGGTATTCACTTGGCATTTTGGAAACCCGACTCATTACTGAACGATGAATCAGGTGGTTTTGCAAAATTCATCGTATGGGTTATGGAGTTAGGTGGTTCCAAACTTCCGTTCGGTTTCGTTTTGGTTATGGTAACCATTACGTGGTTTAATCGAATGATGAATACTTCGACTTCAGGTAAGTGGGTCACGGGTTGGTTGCTTCTTGCAACCCTTTTGCCGGTTTTGATTCAACTCGATGGATTGATAGCATTGATTCGGGATTTATTTTCTGATGCCGATATCGAACCATTGCTCGGATTAAAGTACGATTTCCTTATTTCAGGGATTGCTCTTACATTGACCTATTGGGCCTTGGTCTTTTCTTACCAACGAAGTTTCGATTATGCAATTACAAGCAATGCAGTGATTTTCAAGCACGCTTTCTTGCTCAGTCGGTCGCACCGACGTATCCTATTCGATCGAATTTCTGAGGTTCAAGTCGAACGCACTCCGTTCGGAACCATGACAGGGTTTGCAACGGTCACCATTCTCACAGATTCTGGTGTAGGAATAGTTGAAGAATCTGTAGGTGGTAGTGTTGGAGTTTCTCCGAACCTACCGGACAGCCAAGGCGATACCAGTGTGGAAAAAGCTGGAAAAAGTCTTCTTAGGTCTTTCTTCGCCCTCATGTTCTATCAACGAACCATTAGAACCGTTCGACCAGATCCAAAGCATTGTTTCTACAAAATTCGTGGTTGGGAAGATACCAAGACCTTGCTCAATGAGATGCACAAGAAACACAGCCAATCGACAAAATTAGATAATCTTGCAGATATTCTAACCGAACAAAAAGAAGGAAAAGAATGAACCGTTGTGTTCAAGAACCCCTGATTTTTGCGAAGAACGGAGAGAGAAATATGAGCGACGATATAATGGCAGAAGCAATGGAATTATTCCGTTCTGGTGATTTGAAAGGTGCTGTGGAAAACCTCGATGGTAAACTTCGCTCCAACCGAGATAATGCAATCCTCCAACACACATATGCTGAGTTTGCAAATATGCTCAACATGGAAGAACAGGAAGATGTTGTTCCGGGTACAAAGATCATGATGTCATACAAGAAGGCCATGGAACTTGACGAAGAAAATGATGAATACATCGCTGATTTTGCATCCTTTGCTCTTGAATGTCGACGTGTCCCTCAAGCGGTCAAAGAATTTCAACGATACAGCCACCGTCTTGAGATGGCTGATATTCCAACCGATGATGTCCTCTATATGGCGGCTCGAAATATTGTTGATACGATTGAGGTTATTGATCCAGAAAAGGCGAACCCAATGGTTCAACCATGGGTTAAGCAAGCATTGGTGTGGGCAGTAGGCGGCCTTGGTTATACTCCAGAAGAAGCAGCGAAACTTCTCACTTCTGACGATTGAGGCTAGTCCATGTCCGATGCAGAAACCCGTCTGCATTTCCGTATTGGTTATCTTGGTGATGCCTTTCATGGTAGTCAAATTCAGCCTGATGTTCGAACTGTTCAAGGTGAATTGATTCACGCGTTCCAAAAACTAGGATGGATTTCAAAAAAAGAAGAAGGACACAATCTTGTTCTTTCGAGTCGAACCGACGCAGGGGTAAATGTTCGTCTAAATGGCGGAACAGTCCGCCTAGCTACTTCGCTTTGGAACAGTATTACACCACGTAAATTTGTTCGTGCAGTGGACGACCTTCTTCCAGATGAAATCGCCTTTTTGGATGTACGAGAGGTTGATTTTGATTGGAATCCTCGGATGGCTGTTCATCGCACCTATCGATATCGATTGGAAGGAATTGAATTTTGGAAAGATCCAGGTGAAGTGATTTTTGAATGGCTCAAACTGTTCGAAGGAACTTATGATGCTAGAAACTTCGCCCGATTAGAACCTGGAAAGAATCCTATCCGAACTATTCTATCTTGTACTCCTTGGATTGTTGATGGACGAACCGTTGGATTCGAAATTGTTGGTGAAGCATTCCTATGGAATCAGGTTCGTCGTACTGCGATGGCTCTCCACCTTTTATCGCTCGGAGAGATATCGCCAGAGGATGTTAGAAATGCGATTGATAATCCAGAAATTGAGGTTGATTTCGGTGTTGCACCTCCTGAATGGTTGATTCTTTGGGGAGTGGAATGGGAGGATTCGCCAATACCTGAGGCTAATGAATCGAATTGCAGATTTTCTCCAGCACCAATTCCTAGTCGTGAGGCTGAACGTACTATGAGGAAGCGTTGGCGTCAAGGTGCGAGAATGGAAATGAAAACACTCCTACATCTGGAATGGATGCATCTCGGTCAATTACCGATTGCTCATCACAATCCAAACTGATATTTTCAATAGAGTTCCGTGGTGTTTAAGTTGGCATATTTCAAGGCCGCGGCATGCACGGGATAGTGTGGTGTTCTTCCTTTCAAAAACGGGCACTAGCATTTGCCCTATTTTTGATGATTTTCTTATCTGGATGTTTGGGAAACAGCCAACAAAGTGTAGAAGAAAAATCACAAGATGGTGATATTGTTCTTGAAGTCTGGCACACATTTGCTGCGGAAAGCAAAGAAGAAGAAGTGTTCATGAATTCAATAATAGCATTTGAAACTGCATATCCAAATGTTACTGTTGATGTAACGATGGTCCCATTTGGAAATGCGGATCAATTGTTCATGACTGCAGCTCAAGGTGGTCAAGCGCCTGATTTGATGCGATTATCTAGTGATCAACTTGGAGCGATTGGTGAGGTTCGTGTCGATGGATATCCATTGTTGGAGGACTTACGTCCTCATCTTACTCCGCAAGACCGTCAACTGTTCGAAGAACGCGCTTTACAAGCCATGCGTTATGGTGATGCTCTGTATGGTATTCCCGCCAGTCAGGACTGTCTTTCATTGATCTTCAACAAAGCATTGTTTGATGCTCAAGGGCTGGATTATCCAGATACAACGTGGACTGAACAAGACTTACTCAATGCTGCTCAAACATTGACGTATAACGATGTTCAAGGACTTGCGATTCCAATCAAGACAGCTTATTGGTGGTTCCCAATCCAAGAGGGATTTGGTGGTTCTCTCTTCGATGAAAACGGAGATCCCACTATCAACTCAAATGGTTCAAGTGAAGCGATGCAATGGATGCTTGACCTTGAGTTAGAATATGGTGTAGTTGCAACAGGTACTCAAATTGAGGGTATGAAGAATCAATTCATCTCGTCGAAGGCGGCGATGATTTTCGATGGACCATGGAATTGGGCTACCTATGAAGCGAGTCGTTTGAACATCGGTCAAACCCTTTTGCCATTGGTTGAAGACTCGGGTGAAAGGATGTCTCCACTGGTCACTTACAAGGGATGGACTGTAAGCAAACAGAGTGCCAACAAGGTCGCAGCAACCGAACTTGCATTGTGGCTTTCATCGGAAGAAGTTCAGAAAGAATTTGCAGTTGAAACATACACGATGCCAACTCATATCGCTCTTGAATCCGATGATGAAATTAACGAAGATGAAGTCCTCTCAGGATTTCTTGAGCAAACCAAAGCCGGTACTCCAGCACCGACAACAAGAGCGATGTCATTAGTGTATGATCCTTTGTCAACAGCCTTTGAACAGGCTTATTCTGGTATCGCAACAACCGAAGAAGCATTGAGTGGAGCAAATCAACAATTGCAAGAACAAATCGCTACCCTCGCTCGTGCTGATCCCTATCCGCTTGTAGATGGATATCGAACGATAAGCATTGAATTTGAGACCAATAATGGTACTTCTTACGACATATTCGTCGACGGAGTTCTACATACAGAACTTCGAGTTCAGGCGGTAAGTAATGGGACCTATCTTGGCTATGATGATTGCTCGGATGGTTCACTTGAGTTCTTGCAGGAAGGCCAGGTTCGAATTGTTCCACCATCCACACAGATGGTTCAATGTGTACTCACTGGAATGGTTCCTGAGCAAGAACATTTGATTGAAGTATACAGTGGTCAGAATTTGCTGTATTCAACAAGTTCTCAGACCAGTGTAGCGGATGAGAGGCCAGAAGCAGGAAATACATCGCCGGTGATGTTTGCACTTGGAGCCATTGTTCTCTCTTTGATCGCACTTCTCAGTTTTGCTAAATGGAACGATACAAAACTTGGAAGAACAAAGTCTAAACTCGCTCATTTTTATGTTGCTCCAGCTTTACTTGCACTTGCTGTTTTGACATTCTATCCTGTGTTGTATGGATTCTGGCTGGCTTTCACAGATGCTAATCAGACTCAACTTGGAGATCAATCCTTCATCGGTTTCGATAATTTCTGGGAGGTCTTTTCTTCAAATGGTTTCCTTCGAGTGACATTGTTTACACTCATATGGACCGTAGTGAATGTTTCCGCTCACATTGGAATTGGATTGTTTTTAGCCCTGCTATTGCATCGAAGCAAAATCAAAGGAAAGGTAGCTTACCGTACACTTCTTCTCCTTCCATGGGCAGTTCCTTCTTACATCTCTGTCCTTGTCTGGAGGGGGATGTTTCAACCGGATGGATTTATCAACGATCTATTGGGGACAAACATAGATTTTCTCTCAGATCCAACAGGTTCTCAAATCATTGTTATTCTCGTCAATATTTGGCTTGGTGTTCCATTCATGATGATGTCCATCAGTGGTGCATTACAATCCCTGCCTAAAGATATGTATGAAGCTGCGGAAGTCGATGGAGTCTATGGTTGGAGGGCATTCCGTCATTTGACATTACCAAATCTTCGTAGTGCATTGATTCCACTCTCATTGCTTGGATTTATTTGGACGTTCAATATGTTCAATGTTATCTATCTGATGACCGATGGTGGTCCGAATCTCTACTTTGGTGAACCAGGGCAAACGGATATTCTAATCACCTATGTCTACGATGTTGCCTTTAGAGAAGGCGCATATGGAGTGGCAGCAGCATGGTCGGTAATCATCTTCCTGATGTTGTTTGCATTCTCTTGGCGATACATGAAGCAAACCAATGCAACGGAGGCGGTAGGATGAGCGATTCTGTTAGCATGCGTTCATGGTATGTTCCTGTTGAAATCGTTACGCTAAGGCGTTGGATTGTTGCTGCCTTTGTTGTCAATGTGCTTCTTCTAACCGTTGATTATCTCCGAGCAGATTCAGAATTACTGATGCTTGGAATCCTTTCGTGCCTACTTTTTGCAGCACTTCGCACTTCTCTCCCTGAGGTTAACGATCAGACCCGTCGAAATATTGCATTGTTACTCAGTGCAATATTGCTTGGTATTGGTTTCTACCGGCTTATGATTACGAAACCAACAATGTTCAACATTTGGCTTCATTGTTGGGCGATCATTCCTTCCGGATTGTCTCTTTACTGGTTATCAGGACGTCCTGTGACGGTTTGGACCTCAAGAAATCTATCTGATTCAGCAATTGAATACGGATTGATGCGCAATGCGAATCTTAGCAAACAATACGATACTGTTTCAACACATATCACATTGCTACATTTCGTCGCCATTACCGTTATTCCGTTGATATGGATCATCGACATAGCATTTTCAGAGGGAAATGCTCTCGGTGGACAAATTGGAGATTCATTTACAACTGAACATTTCTCAAAGATTCTGAACGGTGAATCATTTTGGACATGGTTTGTCAATTCTCTAATCGTCAGCATCGGAACTGCTTTGCTCGGTTTATTCATTGCAATTCCTGCAGGTTATGCATTTAGTCGCTACAAGTTTACTGGAAGGAACGCCTCCATGTTTTCCTTCCTCTTGGTACAAATGTTTCCTGGAATCATTATTCTCGTACCATATTTCTTGGTGATGAAAACACTTGGATTGCTCAATACACATCTTGGCCTTATTCTAGCATATTGTGTTACAGCCTTACCTTTGTGCGTTTGGATGTTGAAAGGATTTTTCGATACTATTCCACGAGAACTTGAAGAGGCTGCTGCATTGGATGGATGCAATCAGTTTCAGGTATTCACAAAAGTCGTATTGCCACTATCAACACCTGCAATCGCTGTAACAGCTTTGTTCAGTTTTCTTGCCGCCTGGAATGAATTTCTTCTAGCATTGACCTTCAATACCTCCAATGATATGTACACACTTCCAGTAGGATTGGCCTCGCTGATTTCATCAACAGGTCAAGCGTGGGGAGATTTTGCTGCAGCAAGCTTGCTGGTGAGTTTACCAGTTGCTCTCCTTTTCCTTTTCTTCCAGAAATTTTTGATCGATGGTTTATCCGCAGGTGGCGTAAAAGGGTGAGAATATGGTAAGTGTACAATTTGAACAAGTGAACAAGCGATATGATGACGGTTTCCAAGCCGTTCAAAATTTGAACTTAGAAATTAAGGATAAGGAATTCTTGGTCTTACTCGGCCCGTCTGGATGTGGAAAATCAACAACGCTTCGTATGCTTGCTGGCTTGGAAGATATAACTGAAGGAAACATTCTCATCGATGGGATGAAGGTCAATCATCTTCCTGCGGGAGCACGAGGTCTTGGTATGGTTTTCCAATCTTATGCACTATATCCTCACATGACAATTCGAGATAATCTTGCGTTTGGATTGAGGATGATGAAAGGAAGTGATAAGTTGACTGAAGACGAAATCACATCCCGTGTCGATGAAATTGGTACCTTGTTGGAGCTTAAGGAACATCTTGCCAAGAAACCGAAAGAACTCAGTGGGGGGCAACGTCAACGAGTTGCACTTGGACGCGCTTTAGTCCGACGCCCAAAAGTTCTCCTAATGGATGAACCACTGTCGAATCTAGATGCCGAATTACGTCATCAGATGCGAAATGAAATCCGTCGTCTTCATGACGAGTTGGGAACTACTACGATTTATGTCACTCACGATCAGATTGAAGCGATGACACTCGCTGATAGAATCGCCATTCTTGATAAGGGAGAATTGCAACAGCATTGCGCTCCAATGGATGCATATCATCACCCAGCAAACGAATTCGTACAGTCATTCCTTTGCAAACACATCGATGATTTGGTCGACACTGCAAATTCATTGTTCAAGAAATCAGATCAAACAAAGGAGTTGAACGAATGAAATTAATTGCACGATTTCTCATTCTGCTCATGCTCCTAGTAGTCTTTTCTCCTCTCACTTCTAACGAAGTTGAGGCGACATCCCCTGCACCATCAGCCATGACTTCCTTCTCGTTCAAGGGGTTTGCAACCGAGGTCTCGGTAGTTGGTGAATGGAACTGGAGTGAACCGGTTCCGATGGTTGAACAAAACGGTATTTGGACTGGAGAAATTGAGTTGGAAGAAGGCCTATATTGCTACAAATTCATCGTTGATGGGCAATATGTATTCGATCCAACAAATCCTGAGCGTTCCTATTGTGGAGGAATAGAGAATTCTCTTGTTCGTGTTCGTGATCATACACGTCCACAGTTCAGTGCTGAACTTGTATCACAATCGTTGGTCGTTACATATCATCCAGGTTCATCGGGAGCAGCATTCGATGGAGTTCCTTCGAATCTAAGCGGTGCTGTTTGGGATTCTCAATATCTCACTTGGACGTATGATGTGAGTGGTCTAGAGGATGGTAAGCATACTTTCAAAATCGATGGATTTGATGTTGAAGGAAATCCTGCTTACGATCTTCTTATCCCTTTTTGGACCGGTGCAAGTTCAGATTTTGAATGGCAAGACGCGTTGATTTACATGGTTATGACAGACCGATTTGTCAACGGAAATACGTCAAACGATGAAACACTAACAGGAGCAGCACAGGGTGCGGACTGGCAAGGTGGAGATTTCGCAGGTGTAACGCAGATGATCGAATCCGGTTACTTTGAGGAATTAGGTGTTGGAGCACTATGGCTTTCTCCATTTAATACGGCAGCTGAAGGGACAGGTAAGGCAGCGGATGGAGTTCACGATGTTTCTGCTTTCCATGGTTATTGGCCAACCGAGCCTCGAGGTATTGAACCGAAACTTGGTACTGCTGATGAACTCCATGCATTGGTTGAGGCTGCTCACGATCGAGACATCCGTGTTATGATGGATTTTGTTGTTAACCACGTTCATGAACAACATACCTATCATGAAGAAAATCCTGAATGGTTCAATGCAGGTTGTATCTGTGGAACCTCGAATTGTGATTGGACCGAGCATCGCCTAGATTGCCAATTCACTTCCTATATGCCTGATGTCAATTGGAAGGTTCGTAATGCTTCTGAGCAATTCATTGATGATGCTTTGTGGTGGCTTGAAACCTATGACCTTGATGGTCTTCGCATCGATGCGGTCAAGCATGTTGAAGATATAGCAACACGAAATATGGTTGCTCAAGTGAATGAACGATTCGAAACCGTCGGTACGGATTACTATCTCAAGGGCGAGACTGCGATGGGATGGGCAGGACACTCACTTCAGGATAATCAAGAGCAATATGGAGCGATTAATTCCTACATGGGCCTGGATGGATTGGATGGTCAAGCTGACTTCGTATTGTATCATGCAGTTGTCGACAATGTCTTCGTCTCAGGCAATGAAAATTATCAGCATCTAGACTATTGGACCAATCGAAGTCAAGATCAATACGTTGACGGTTCGATAATGGTCCCTTATGTTGGTAGTCATGATGTACCTCGATTAACAAGTCGAGCAGATACAGGAACTAACGATGCTTTCAATCAATGGTCAGAGGATGGCCTACCGGGTCAACCAGGAGATGTATCGGCTTACAATGCCGCTATGCAGGCCTATGGTTGGTTGTTGACAACACCCGGTGCCCCCTTGCTCTACTATGGTGATGAGTACGGCGAATATGGAGGCGCAGACCCAGATAATCGACACATGTATCGTAATGAAAGTTCGTGGAGTTCGATGGAGACCGAACTGTTCGAGAACATTTCCGAACTCGGGAAATTACGTTCCAATTCCATTGCATTACAGCGCGGAGAATACAGTACAAGATTAGCAATGGCGAACCTTCTTGTCTACAACATGACGCATGATGATCAAGTTATGTCGGTCGTTCTTAATCGAGGTGCTCCAACTACAGTATCCGGATTTGCTGGCAACGATGTTGTTAGATTTGGTTCCTCATCACTGCAAAATGGAACGCTTACAATTGGTGCACATTCGGTGACGGTTGTAGAACTCGATGTGGATGATATCGTAAGTCCAGTGTATGGATGTACTGATGAATCGGCAATCAATTATGATTCGAGTGCAACAGAAGACGATGGTTCCTGTACCTATCCAGTTGAACCAGTTACTGGTTGTACAGATTCATCGGCAACAAATTACAACGTTGATGCTACCGAAGATGATGGGAGTTGTACCTATCCTGTGATCGATGTCCCAGGTTGTATGGACTCGCTCGCATTGAATTATGACTCAGATGCTACCATCGATGATGGTGATTGCGAGTATGAAGAGGATGACAACCAGCAAAATGAATCCAATAACACGACAAATCAAACAAACACGAACAATGAAACACAAAATCCTGATCCAAACAATGAAACGGATGGGAATCAATCGACTTCAGGGGAAATGAAAACTTGTGAAGGATGCTGTGGGGATACATTCGAGGTCAGTATCGATGAACCATGTCCTACTCCTGCTTGTTCGGCTTGTGATGAGGCCGAGGGCAGTGATACAAAGTCATCCACAGTTCAATTGACACAATCATTGCTGATTGGAGGTATCGTCATCGTAGTGCTAATACTAATCTTCTCGAGGAGTAAAGCAACAGATGAAGAAGTCTTCAATCCTGATTTGAACGATCATGAAAATTGGTTGTAGAATTCGAGATAATCTTGAATCATACGATGACCAGTAAATCCAGATGATACAGCGATACTGGCCTTCATCATCTCTGCCCATGCATCATCATCTCCTTCCCATAGAGGGAGGACATCGTGTTCCAAGACATTGTAGATGTTGTTCGCATCTCGGCCATCATCACGATTGTCTTCAGCATTACCAATCGCCCATCCATTAACGCCGTGAATACAAGCCTCTGGCCACCAGCCATCGAGGATTGAACAATTCGGGACTCCATTCATCGCTGCTTTCATTCCCGATGTTCCCGATGCTTCCATCGGACGGATTGGATTATTGAGCCATATATCGACACCACTGGTCATCATCAAACCTGTTTTCATATTATAATTCTCAATGAATGCTACCGGAATTTCATCGGCGATTTGTCCTGCTGATTCGAAGATATCGCGAATGAGTTGTTTACCGCCCTTGTCTCTTGGGTGAGCTTTTCCTGAGAATACAAACTGAATCTTTCCAGCACCGATACTTCGAAGACGTTGCAAATCCTTGAACACTAGATTTGCTCTCTTATAGGTTGCAAATCGTCGAGCAAATCCGATTGTAAGTCGATCTGCTGAGAGTTCAACACCAGTGTTTGAACGAACGTATTCTCGAAGTTCTTTGCGTGCTGCCGAGCGTGCAATAAGCAAATCATCTGTCGGTAAGGTGCTTGCATGTGCAATAGAACTGGGTTGAGATCTCCATCCGTTCAAATGTTTGTCGTAAAGTGATGTCATCACAGGCGAAGTCCACGTAATGTGATGAACGCCGTTGGTAATCGGTTGAATGATTTGATCGTCAAACATTGTCATGGCAACATCTGCATTCAATTTGGAAACAGCGTTTACCGATGTTGAAAGAGCTACGGCAAGGTGAGACATTGAACATCGAGCACCGTTCTCTGAATCACCAGCATTCTGCACCAATTGTTTGGCATCATTAGGTAACAGGTCTCTAATTACATCTTCGACCAATGACCATTCAAAGCGGTCATGGCCAGCAGGTACGGGCGTATGAGTCGTGAAGAGACTACGCTGTGCAAGAACTTCACGACTCCAACCACGACTCAAGAGTTCGAGCATAGCGAATGTACAGTGTCCTTCGTTCAAGTGTAGTCCACTAAGTTCTTCATCGAGATGATCAAACAATTGAACTCCACCTACTCCAAGTACGTATTCTTGACGAATACGTACATCATCATCTCCGCCGTAAAGTCGTGATGAGAGTGCTTGATGTTCAGGTGAATTTGCGGGATGACGTGTATCAATGAAATATACAGGAACGATATGGCCTGATTGACCGATGATGTCTGCCTTCCAAATATATGCGATAAGTGTTTTACCATCAAGTTGTAAAGTGATGACAATATCGGTTTTGGATAGATATTCGCTTGGATCAAACTCAGGGAATGTTTCTGTTTGAATACCATCGTAATCGATGTGTTGACGCGCATAGCCTTGGTGGTAGAGCAGCGTGATACCAACGAGTGGAATACCAGCGTCAGCAGCTGATTTTACGTGGTCACCGGCTAAGACTCCCAAACCGCCTGAATACGTATGAAGTTCTGACCAAAGGCCAATCTCGGCCGTAAAATACCCCACCACAGGCATACCCTTTGCTCATCTAATCAGGTTATGAGTTATACGTATCGCAAGTCACCTGTCAAGGTCCTGCCAAGTAAATTTCCATGCCCAATTTTCGCCCTTTTGCCCGGGGATGTTCATACGAGCCTCATCACCCAAACCAAGGTAGTCTTGGAGAGGAATAATCGAGATTGGTGAACGTGAATTTTGGGCCAGTCGAATCATAGTCTCAGAGATGCTTTCACCAGTAGTAGAAAGAGATAGGACTTGTTCAATTTCTTCTTTGGATGCTGATTCGAACCAACCCAAGGCAGTATTGTTATCGTGTGTTCCAGTGTAAACAACCTGGTCTCTTGTGATGTTATTGGGATGATGAGGATTGGTCTTGATATCACCCGAAAAACCGAATTGAAGAACACCCATTCCGCGTAATTTATGGCGCATTCTAAACTCGATAACTTCATGAGGAATAATTCCCAAATCTTCTGCAATAATTTGTTCTGAACTGGACACTAGTGTCATCAGATGATCGAACAAATCGTCTTGTGGACCAACTTGCCAATGTCCATTTCTAGCGTGTTCCTCCGGATAAGGAATCGCCCAATTGGAATGAAAACCTCGAAAATGATCGATACGGACAACATCGTACATCCGGAACATACGCATCATTCGTTCTTCCCACCATTTCCATTTCTGACTTCGATGGGCTTCCCAATCGTAAAGTACGGTTTCCCAGACCTGCCCTGTTTCACTGAAATAATCAGGAGGTACGCCTGCAATGTAGGTCGGATATCCATTTTCATCAAGCTGGAATAATTCTTGATGAGCCCAAACATCAGCGGAATCATGAGCAATGAATATTGGAACATCACCAATGATTTTTACACCTTTATTAGCGGCATATTGTCTCAATTTTTGCCACTCCGCCTCGAAGGTTTGTTGTTGTTGAACATACGGTTCAAGTTTATCTTGAAAATGTTCCATTGCCTGTTGTTCCCGATTCTTAAGTGGCTCGGGCCATTCGTACCATGGCTTACCGCCTTGATCTTCTTTGATGGCACAAAATAATGCCCAATCACGAAGCCAATATTCATCTTCTCGTATTGAATGAACCTGTTTAGATTCTGTCAATTGATCCCATCCAGCAAAAGCCGAGGGAGAAGCATATGGTGAGCGATATTTGTCTGGAGGAGTTAGCGGTAGTAGTTGCCAATAAGCAAAGCCGTGTTGATTAAGCCAGTCGATGAATCGGTAACCATCGGATAACTTCTGATTGGGTAGAGAGGTCACATGACAAAGGATCCCACTTTCATGTTTTGACTCCATTATTTTCTTGCAAAGCCTTTCAAATTATCATCTCTACGGTAGAGCCATGCGGAGAAGTGCTGTGATTTTATCGCTCCTTTTTATAACTTCTACGATGGGCGGATTTGTCTCAAGTATGACTCCTGAAAACATTACAGTGGATGGTGATTTAGCCGATTGGAACTCTGATAGTTTGATGGCAAGTACCAACGTTGATCTGCATTTAACATGGGATTCCTCAAATCTCTATTTTGGATGGAACGGAACGGATTGGGGATCAACGTTTGAGGGGGCGGATTTGTTTGTTTATCTCAACACCTCTACACAAGGATCTGTATTGAGTAAGGATTGGGGCTTCTCACATACGCTTCCATTCGCTGCAGATTACGGATTTGTTCTCGAAGATGATTCGTACTTTCGCCTCATCTCTTACGACGGAAGTGCATGGGTTGAGAGCGCTTATGTTGTTGATCTTTATGCGGGATGGAGCGACAATATGGTCACTGAGTTTGCACTTCCATGGTCTGAACTCGGATCTCCAACTTCACTCGACGTGATGATTTACGCGCAATGGCAAGACGAAGGAAAGGTTTGGTCCTCCTTCCCAGAACAAAATCCTGCGACCAATAATGGTGCAGAGACATTCACGCACGCTTGGCATATTGAGAATGTGAACAATGCTACAATTCCAAACCAACTCCCTGTTATTCAACCAGCAGCAGCCGGTAAGGTTGATGATGCACTCAATCTGGCGATTGTCTTCCATCAGCATCAACCATACTACAAGAACAAACTCACAGGAATGTACGAAATGCCTTGGGTGCGGGTTCATGCGATGACAGAATACGTTGATTCCCCTGGCATTCTCGCAGATACTGGAACTAAAGTGACCTACAATCTTGTTCCTTCTTTCATCGAGCAACTCGTTGATTACCACGAGCAAGAAACACTCGATGTCCATACGGATATCGCAAAACGCTCATGGGCTACAGGAGGTTATCCAAATGCAACCGATCTTGAACTTCATACGATGCAATTCCAATCCTTTTGGAACAGTGGCTGGATCTACAACGTATCGGCAGATGACCCGAAACTAGGTTGGCTCCACCCCTCGAGTGAACGCTACAAGGAGTTGTATGATGCAACACTCCATAACCTCAAACCTGCAACGATAATGGATGATGATTTACTTCCTCCTCAGGATTTCCTCGATCTGCAAGTACTTTGGTACCTGTATCAATTCTCACCAGATTATGTCTTAGGAACATACAATTTGAGTCATCGTGATCAGGGTTTAATCGACCTGTTCATGCAAGGTGGAAACTACGAATTGAATGATTTAAATTACGTTCTTGATGCACAACATGCTCACATGGGCAATGTTTTGCCAATGTATAGTGAACTTGCTGCAAATGGACAAGTCGAATTGACAACTACTCCATACTATCACCCAATCATGCCTTTGCTAATGATGGAAGGTTGGACGATGGAGGACGGAATTCGTGTCAACAAGGAAGCTTGGCCAGAGGATGTTCAAAACCACCTTATCACAGGAATGGACCTATTCGAAGACGAACTTGGCTTCCGCCCCACCGGCATGTGGCCAAGCGAGGAAGCGGTCTCACCTGCAATGGTTCAACCTGTTACCGACGTTGGCATTGAATGGATGGTGACCGATGAAGAGATTCTCAAACAATCCACCAACCAAAATGGAGACTATATCGATGTTGAGGACGTAACAAATCTAGCAACTCCATGGAAGGTGACCGGAGAGGATGGCGGTGAAGTGGCTGTAATTTTCCGAGATCGGGTCATTTCAGACCGTATCGCTTTCCAATATGGAACAATGACTCCAGAGGCTGCAGTTTCCGATTTCATAGCTTATCTTGACAATATTCGGCAACAACTCTTGGATGCCGGAGAAGATCCATCCGAACATCTTCTCACTGTAGCCTTGGATGGTGAGAATTGGATGTTTATGTCCGAATTCCAACATCAAGACAACGCACGACCGTTCATGGCCGAGTGGTATGGCCGGCTCGCAACACATCCAACGATCGTAACAACCACGCCTTCCGAATTCCTCGAATCCGAACCAACACTACCTGAAATTCAGACGATTGGCACTGGTTCATGGATTGATGGAACCCTGAGGACTTGGGCTGGAGAAGAAGAAGAATCACTTGCATGGCAGCGTCTTGTTGAAGCACGTCAGCAACTTGTAGCATTTGAAGAAGAAAATCCAAACGACCCTGGTCTTGAAGCGGCATGGGAATCGTTGTATATCGCCGAAGGAAGCGATTGGTTCTGGTGGTATGGACTTGATCAAGACAGTGGATATGATGAGAATTGGGACGTTTTGTTCAAGGTACATCTGTCAAATATTTACCGCGCAGTCAATCTCGACCTTCCACCATATCTCCAAGACTTATGGACCAATCCTGCAGTCCCTTCGCCTGCAGCCTCTTCGATAATCGAACCGATGATCGATGGCATTGCATTACCCGGTGAATGGGATGGTGCAGCCCGTTACGATGCTCCGGTTGAAGGGGCACCGTTCAACATCGAGGAGTTCTATGTCGGTTATGATGCATCAAACGTCTTTGTTCGAGTTGATGCAACCACCATCGAAGAACTTGAAAATGCGTCTCTCGATGGAAAATCTCCAGATTTGGCACTTTACTTCATGCAACCGAATGCGGTCAATTTCAATGAAGCGGAGACAAATTTCCGTACCTATTACGGAAACCAAATTCTCAGTTTCCCAGCGAAGTACATGGTCGCTTTCGATTTTGACACATTACGGGACGATGGTAGAGCAAAATGGAATCTTTTCACTGCTAAAGGAAAGAGCGGAGATCAAGAACAATGGGTTCTAAGCGCTAGTTCATCGCTTGGAAGTTGTGCGGTTCAAGATGTCTATGAATTTGTGATTCCATGGTCGGAAATCGGCCTTGCACCTCGTTACTCTACTCGAATCAAGGTCGTTGCAGCCCTGGCTGATTCACTTGCTTATGGTGATGGAGTCGACAAGGAAATGGCTCCACCAGCTCCTGCTGAAGTCGTTCTTCCTGACTTGGAGGAATGGGTTACATTACTCGAGTTGGATGATGCTATTGGCGATGAGACTGGAGATGGTGACTACATCTATCCACTCGCCAGCGATTTTGCAACACCGAATAATGGTGGATTATGGGATGCGAAGAAACTGACGATTCGACAAAGCGCTTGGAATGCCCAATTCATACTGGAAATGGATGAAATGACCGATATCTGGAGTTTGAGCAATGGTTTCAGTCATCAGATCGTTCAAATCTACGTCGATCAAGGACAGACCACATATGGTTCAACTGAAATGCTCGATGGTGCTAATGCTCGAATCGATGATGATTGGGCTTGGGAAGTCGCCATTAGTGGGACAGGTGAGCCAGGAGCAGTATTTGCAGTACAATCCGAAACTGGAAGTACTTCATCAAGAGGGATTGAAGTCTCAGGCGATGTTACAGCCAAGACTATCACATTCACAGTTAGCAAAGACGTGATCGGAGATGACATTCCGAACTACCGTTACATCATCGTCATCGGTAGTCAAGATGGATTTGGAACTGGAAAGTGGCGAGACGTTGATGAAACACCTTCAACATGGACATTGGGAGGAGGTTCCAATCCGGCTTCAGATGATGGAATCGATTACGATCCAAACATCATTGACATGATTCTCGATGGAACAGGTCAAGAGGAGATGCTATCTTCTTACGATGTTGATGGTCACGTCTATGCGACATTAACTGGTTTTGAAATGCCTGAAATTCCACAACAAATCTTTGGAGCTTCTATTGAAACCGTAACCTCCTCAAGTGCAGTCATTACATGGTCAACGACGGTTTCAGACGTGACATCGATTCAATATGCTCTTTCTGGGCAGCAACCTGTGGATGAATCGACAAACCGATTCGAAACAGCTTCCGGAACAGACCATGCAATAACGCTCACTGACTTAGAAGTAGGAACATCATATTGGCTCTTCATTCAGGCCAATGCAACCGACGATGTAATTCTCTACTTCAATACGAGCAGTGTTGTCGACGAAACACCTCCTGAACTATTGAATTTGGATTCAGAAGTTCTCGAAGATGGTCGTATCAAAATCACATGGTATACATCTGAAAGTTCTACAGAGCATGTATTGATTGGAACAACATCAATACATGAAGATGAATTTGCAACAAAGAAGAATCATGAAGTTATCACAGAGGCTTACGCTAACGGTGATTACATTATCACGGTGAAGAGTGCTGATGCTTCTGGCAATTCGAATGAAAGCAGCATATCGGTTACAATCGATTTGGAGATTGATAATAACAATAATCCAAACCCAACATCTCCAAACGACTCTACAGATGTGAATGAGGACGAGAAGAAAGCATCACCTCTTTCCAATGGTATCGTTCAAGTTGGAATACTGATAACAATTCTAGTACTGTTGATCGCCTTCGTACGCGTACGTAATGGTGAAGATGGTGATGACAAATGGTCCTGAGCTTATTTTGAACCGTATTCAGGAATCCATTCGGCTAAGTAGGCTGCAATAGCGATCATTCCTAGTTGGGCAAGACCGCGCAAAATGTGTCCCCAAAAAGAAAGTGTGATCCCATCCAATGAAATATTGTTGAACCACATGTTGAGATTAGCCCAGTAAAGGACGATAAGAAGGGCTACAGTGGCTTTTCCTGCAATGATTCGAGTGCGGGGAATGATTAACCCAACTCCACACAAAACCTCAGGGATTCCACTGATAATAACCCAAAATTCAGCACTGAATGGGAGGATATCTGGAACGATTGGTGTAAACCATTCAGCGTCTGTGAAATGGAGAATTCCAACATTGATGAAAAAGAGGCCTAAACCTATGGCCAATGCATCTTTGTGATAGCGCCAAAGGTGTTTCATCGCTTCACCACGATGGTTAGTAGGTCGCCATCCTTGAGTCTATGATCTAGTCCAACTCGTTGCCAATCAAATTTAGCCGATGGACCCTTGATTCTTGCAAATCGGAATTTTCTTACGAAGTCTCGATGCAATTTGTTGCAGATAGTTTCAACGGTTGAATCATCTTTGACGATGAGTGGCTCTTCCAAATCAGCTTCCTGGCCTTGTGGTTTTAGGAAGACTCGCATAAATCCAAGATTATCGTAAATGAAATCTTTGAGTTCTGTAAGCCCAATATCTTTGAAGGCAGAAATCTCCATGATTGGCCAATCATCTGGAAGTCCAGATTTAGCTCTTTGAATGTCCTCCGGAGTTGCGATATCTATTTTGTTGATGGCGATGACTGCTTTTTCATACACAATGTTTCCAGCCAAACAATCAACGATTTGTTCTGCAGTTGTATCCTGACGTAGCGTTACGATAGCCGATGTGTAACCAAAAGATCGAATAATTTCTCCCATCTCTTCAGGAGTAAGATGGGTTTGTTCCACAGTAGTTCGAACATCGATTCCACCTTTGTCAACTCGTTTGATGAAAACAGGAGGTTTCTGTTGATTCAATCGAAGTCCAGAATTATGCAATTCTCTGTGAAGGACATTGAAGTGACCATCTTGGAATGGGTCGACGATGTAGAGGACCATATCCGATGATCGAATTACATTGAGAATTTCTTTTCCTCGACCTTTTCCTTCAGCAGCTCCTTTGATCAGACCAGGCAAGTCAAGAATCTGAATCTTCGCACCACGATGTTCCATGACACCAGGAATGCAGGTCAATGTTGTAAACTCATATCCACCTGCTTCAGAATGAGCATCGGTCACTTTTGAGATGAGTGTTGATTTTCCTACCGAAGGAAAACCAACTAGTGAAACGGTTGCATCACCTGATTTCTTGACTTCAAATCCTTTGCCACCACCACTCGCTTTCGAATGCGCAGCAGCTTTCTCTTCCTTGATTTTCAGTTGGGCAATCTTGGCCTTCAACTTCCCGATGTGGGCATTCGTAGCTTTGTTCTTTTGCGTCTTATCGATTTCAGCGCGAATCAATTCGATTTGCTCTTTAATCGTCGCCATGCGAACCCCCCTCTGACCTTTTGGAACCGACACTGTTCTTCAATCCTGTTGCCTTTTTTTACAGAATTTTTCCAATCCCTTGTTTTTTGAAGTTGCCGAATGTATCAAAGAAGAGCCGTCCCTCGGTGATTTCATGGGACTGGAAATCGTCGTTCTTTTGGTCGACGTCTCAAGTTTGCATCATCTGATGGAAATGCCATGGAATGAGCTTTATTCTGGACTGGAACAACGAACTTTGAGATCAAAACGTCCAGAGCAAGATGGTCGATTGAAGGTGAATTTCGATATCGATGCTGAAGCAGAACTGCTTGATTGGATGGATACTCAGAGTCGTGAAGCGAATGATTCCGCTTCATTCTGGTCCTGTTTACAGGATTCAGGCGATGGTGAGAAGGGGATTCTTCTTGCAATGAAATGGTCCAGTCCTGGTGCTTGGGAAGCATGGGAAGGTCGAGCCTACATGTATCTCGATGTTGCACTTTCAAAGACGATTGAAGGAGAAGAGGAATTGTACGGTGGTGAAACATGGGATGGAGTCTGTCAAGCGCTCAAAAATCTACCAGAACAAGAATATGCTGAACGTGTTTGCTTGGATTGGATGGAACGACGAAAGGAACTCGGTGAAACCATAGATGAGAAAGAAGATCCTCGTATCGTCCCTACTTTTGAAGCCCATGATCGTGCTGCAAAAGCACTGGTGCATACGATGACTCGATGGAATAACGAGGATGATCTGGTTGCCATCATTGGCAGAGATCATTTAGAAGCAAGAAAGTGGGGCACCTTTTCATGGAACCTTTCAACTATCATTGCGAATGATCTTCCTGACCATACAACAGCGTCGGGTTGAAAGACCACATCCGTTTCGGTGGAATCATGTCAGAGGAAAATGAAGACGTTCCTTTGGATGAAACGTCCGAATCGCACGATGATGAAACTCCTGCGTTCGAAGAGGTCGAAGAACAGATCGATCTGTCCGAACATGTTGAACCGGCCGATCCTCTTGAAGAAGCGATTCAAAGAGCAGAAAAGGCAGAGAAAGAAATTGCTTACAAGGATGCGGAAATCCAAAACGTTCGCAAGCGATTGATGGCCGAGAAGTCTTCTCTTATCCAGTATGGAGGGATGGGTCTTGCAAGGAGAATGATTCCAATTCTCAATGATGTTGATCGTGCGTTAAGTCAAGTTGAGGAAGGTGATGAGTCACCTGTTGCACAAGGTCTTCGCTTGTTGCGAAACAAACTCTGGCGTGAACTAGAAGCGGATGGTATCAAAGCAATTGAGGCGAAAGGTCAACAATTCAATCCTGCGACTATGGAGGCGATTACAACCCTACCCGCTTCAGAACAGTTTCCTGTTGGACAAGTCATCGACGTTCTTGAACCAGGCTACATGTACAAGGAACGTGTACTTCGAGCGGCCAGAGTGGTTGTTGCTACCGAATGATCAACCTGCATGCGGTGTTGAGTTAATCTGTGAGAATCGATACAATCCATCATTCGTAATCAACCACTCAATGATCGATTCAGGAACGCTCGGCAAGAGCACCATTCGTGCAGCCTCATCATCGTAAACGGTTGAAAGCATCATGCAGGTTTGACGAATACGCCATCCTTCGAATTGTCCTCGTTCATGTAAATCAACCCAATGAACAGAAAATCCAGATTCTTCATAGAGGTTCTTTGTTGCTTCATCCGATGTTACGAGCGTCCCTTCTCCATGATGTTCGGACGCATGCTGTACCCAATTAGGGGGATCGTTGATGTCATCGATTCCAACGATTGTGATATTGCCTTGAAATTCATTTGCAGTCGCCCAAGAAAGAATCATATCTGTTCGTTCTTGAACTGAAAATGGGTTGTCAGCGGTCCATTCCTCTTGAGCGGAACCTATCGCAATGGTCACCTGCTCGAATTCAGATAATGCATGTTCAAGCAAATATGCATGCCCATTATGGAATGGTTGGAACCGTCCGAGTACGATTCCTTTGCCCATATTTCATGCAAAGTAGGATGCAACATCAACGTTTGGAAGTGTATGTCCCATTTCATTGAAGCAAGCAATCATTCGATTACAACCTTCAATCATCTCATCAATGCTCGTTGTACCCATACTTCCAATACGGAACATTTTGCCTTTGAGATCGTCTTGTGCTCCGATGACTTGTGTATCATAATCATCCTTCAATTTACTTCGCCATGAATCGTTTATTCCTTCAGGATACATGATGGCGGTGACTGTGTCGCTTTGTTGTCCACCATCAGCGAGAAGCATGAATCCAAGGTCAGAAAACAATCGTCGAACGCCATCGGCAAGGGTTCGACATCGATTCCAACGATTCTCAAGCCCTTCTTCCTCAAGTTCGCGAAGTGAGGCAGCCCAACCCATTGCTAGATTGATTGCAGGTGTCCAAGGTGTTTGGTCATCGCCTCCTTTCTTGAGTGCTGAAATCAAATCAAGATAGTAGACTGGGTTTGAATCATCTTGTTGACGTATTGTTTTGACGCGTTCAATAAAGTGCTCGTTGATGGCGATAGCTGCAATACCGCTTGGACCTGCAGTACACTTCTGGGCTCCCATTACAACAGCCTCTGCATTCCATTGTGCAGGATGAACCGGAAGGCCGCCTACGGAGGTAATACCATCGAGAATGAATGCGACTCCATGTTCGATGCACATCTGAGCCAATGCTGCAGCATCTTGAGTTATTCCTGAACTTGTTTCATTGTGACAAATCAGAAGTGCTTCAAAGGTTCCTCGACCGAGTTGTTCTTCAAGTTCCATCACATCGAAACTGCGCCCCCACTCATATGCAATATGTTTGACTTGACAATATCGCTTACAAATTTCAGCAACACGCTCACCAAACTTGCCGTTGGTCGGAACAAGAACACGGTCGTTCGGTCTGAATCTATTGGCAATAACCATCTCCATGGCAGCAGTTCCGCTACCAGAAACGGCGATGACCTTGTAGCCATCTTCACCAGACCATGATTCAGTACCTCTTTCACGTGAGGATTGTGTAAGATTGAATGCTGTTCTCAATCCTGCGTTAAGATCAGCCATAACATCTCTAAATTCTGTACCGCGAGCGGTCATGACAGGAGTCGCCATGGCCTGGAGGCAAGCATCACTCATTCGTACCGGGCCAGGGACGAGAAAACAGTCTCCTTCGTGTGCCATGAAACGAATGCTATCGCGCCCGGTTTTTGAATAACGACTCTCATATTCGATTAAAACTACAGTTTGCAATGATGCTATGTGCTAAAGAGAAGGAGTTCTAGCGAGGAATATGATGCGAGTAGGTCTTGCAATGTTGCAAGGTGCTCGGCACGAGCATGAGGAGGCGGTCATGTCGATTGCTGAAGTGCTAAAGCAAAGCGTTGAAGTGGTTCAATTGCGTACTGCAGACGACCTAGATTCATCGATTCAAGGTTTGATTTTACCCGGTGGAGAATCCACTACAATGCGTATTGCTTCTCGATCTGAGGGTTTGCTTGATTCGATTTACGAATGGATGGAATCGCATCCAAATCGACCGGTTTTGGGAACATGTGCAGGAGCGATTCTCCTAGCTATGCCAAGTAACGATCGTTCTCCATATATTCAAGCCAAGATTTCACGCAATGCGTGGGGTCGACAGCGTCAGTCGTTCGAAGCACCTATCGATGTAACACTCGAACAAGTGAAAACTCGAGGCACCTCCATCGCTCGAAAACCAGATGCTTATGGCCATACTCCACTGATTGTAGGTGATGTTGAATCAGATATTGACAAAGATGCATTTCCTGGAGTATTCATTCGAGCACCACGATTCGATAATGATGGAATCGATTGTGAGGTCATTGCACGATTTGGCGACGAGATCGTTGGCGTACGCGATGGTTCAAAATGTGCAGTCACATTCCATCCCGAACTCACCAATGACCGTCGTTTTCATGCTTGGCTATTGAACGAAATCGCTGAACTTTCACCGACGGATTGAACAAGGAGTGTTCAGGAGTTCTGCTTATGGTGGTCCATCTTCCAATGCATACGGAGATTATTCCACCTGAGGAAGGTGAGGCAGAAGGTTGTGTTCAGTGCCAAGAAGGACGCAAACTTGTTCTCTTTGTCACGGGAAAATGTCACTGGGGATGCGATTATTGCCCACTGTCTGAAAATCGACGTGAATCACCGGATATGTTCGCGAACGAGCGACGATGCTCAACATGGGAAGAGGTCATCGAAGAAGGTCATGCCATGAAGGCGACTGGAACAGGGATTACTGGAGGTGATCCGATGCTAGATGCTGAACGTTCCGTCGAAGCGATCAAACAACTCAAGCAAGCATTTGGTCAAGAACATCACATCCATCTTTACACATCAATACCATTCAAACTTGAATGGGTCGAGAAACTTGCTTCTGCTGGATTGGATGAACTTCGTTTCCATCTCCTAGATGGAACGACTACACAATACGAAGAAGTCATTAGAGCATCCAGTGATTCTGGAATTAATGTTGGAATCGAACTTCCATGTGAACCCGATAAAGAAGATTCTTTGTTTGAACTTCTAGAGCAATTGGATGAACTACCCATACAATTCCTCAATTTGAACGAACTGGAAATTACAACTGGTAATCAAGAGAATATGGATGTTCGAGGCTTCAATCTTTCAAGTGGACTTTCAGCAGCTGCAGAAGGTTCGTTCGAATTAGGAGTCCGGCTCAAAGAAGCCGCAAAAGGCAAGTCATTCCACCTTAAATTCTGTACAGCATCCTACAAAGATGCAGGACAATTACGAGCCCGATTCCGAAGAAGAGCAGAAGCAACACTTCGACCATATGAGATCCTATCTGAAGATGATACGATTCTTTTTGGAGCGATTCCAACCGAACCAGAAGATGCTCGCGATGATATGATGGAATTGCAAGAAACACTGGAGATCAGTTCGTCCTGGTTACGATACGATGCAACTGCTCGACGAATCGAGATGCCATTGAGCGTTGCAGAAGAACTTGCAGAGATTCTTTCTGTTCCAGTTCAAATGGTCGAGGTTCATCCTACGCATGAGCGATTGGAAGTGTCTGTCATAAATCTCAACGCCTAATTTTGAGGTGGCGAAACAATTTATATCTGTCATTGACAAGGTATATTCATGAAGAAGATTGCAATTTTGCTAACCCTTTCAATGATGCTTGCTGGATGTACTGAACTTGCTGAAGATGCGACAGAGCCGAGTGTTTTAACAAACCAAGATCTCGATGGAGTTTATCATGGTATGATGTGGTCCATGCGTGTCAGTATGAATGCTGACAATACGTTTGAGCTCTATACTCTTCAGCCGTATGAGTGCTTTGATACCAATGCTGAGGCTCAGGAAGCGATTGATGATGGGGATGATTTCGAAGATGACAGTGGATACACGCTTGTAATTCACGACGATGTTTGTGTAGTTGCCGAATTTTCTATTGATGATGATGAAGAGGTCATTTACGAGGCAGAATTTGGACTTTCAGGTCTAACGCCCACACTTAGTATAGATATTTTTGAGGGAGATGATCCTCATTTCGTTTGCGATGATGGTGATGAAATTCCTAGAGATTACGTTAACGATGATTATGATGATTGTGAAGGCGGAGAAGATGAAGCTGAAGGGGCTGAAGACGATATAGTTTGGAATTTTGAACCAGCAGGTAACGCATATTTTGCTGCAGATGGATATGGTATGCTTGCATTCGATTTCGGTTCTGAGGGAACTTTTGTTTGTGATGATGGTGAGGAGATACCTGCAGATTGGGTTAACGATGATTATGATGATTGTGAAGGTGGAGAAGATGAAGCCGAAGGGGCTGAGGATGACATTGAAGACGAAGACTCGATAATGTGTATGCATTTATCACCGACTGGTGTGCGTGAAATTATGATGGATGCAGTTGAACTCTTAGAAGATGAGGATGATTTTGATGCAGAGGATGCAAGTACAATTCCTGCTTCAGTAACAGCCTTGTTTGCTACGCATGAAGCCAATTATGCTTTGAGCCCTGTTTCATCCATGGCGGAAGGATGTGAAGATACATCTTTCATCGAAGGCGTTCTATTTAGTTACATCTGGGCAAGTAGCCTCGCAGAAGCAAACACTGATGGTGACTTCTCGATGTATGACTTTACAGTCAGCGAGACAGGATCCGCAGGAACAACCGCAGGCGGAGAAGCCATCGTCTACGTAGCGCTAGACTCTGGTGACGACCTATCCTGGTCAATTGTAATTGTACAGTTGTCCACGGACGGTAGTGCTTACATCGAGTGCACCAACCCTCCCGAGACAGTTGGCACTAACTGTGCTGTTTCTGACGACGATGATGGCAAGTGGGGTTTCAGTGAAGAAATTACTATCAGCGAGGGATCCGATGATCTCTGTGGTGCAGGAACCTGTGACGTACAAGTCAAGATTCTTGACCGTTCCACAAACAAGTTGATCTACGAGTCTAACG
>DAKS01000001.1 GCA_002499195.1 Euryarchaeota archaeon UBA443 | reverse complement strand
GGACTGCAAACCCAATCGCTTGGGATAATGGATACTTTGACCCCCTCTTCAAGTACGAAGATGCTTGGAAGTTGGTCAAGAGCCCTGCTGGAGCAAACCAATGGACTCCTGAGAATCCTGATGAAGAAGACATGGCGCCTGATGCAGAAGATACATCCATGAAGGTTCCAACCATGATGACAACCGCTGACATGGCTATGATTCGTGATCCTGAATACCGCAAGATTTCGAAGCACTTCCACGAGAACCCTGATGCATTTGGTGATGCGTTTGCTCGTGCTTGGTTCAAACTCCTTCACCGTGATATGGGTCCAAAGGCTCGTTATCTCGGACCAGACGTTCCTGCTGAAGACTTGATTTGGCAAGATCCTGTTCCTGCTGGATCAACTTCCTTTGACGTTAATGCACTCAAGAGTGCGATCATGTCCAGTGGACTCTCAATCGCTGAGATGGTCGAAACTGCATGGGCAAGTGCTTCCACCTTCCGTGGCTCTGACATGCGTGGTGGAGCAAACGGTGCTCGTATCCGCCTCTCTCCACAGAAGGATTGGGAAGGCAACAAGCCTGCACAACTTGCTAAGGTTCTTTCAACTCTAGAACCACTTGCATCTGCTCATGGTGCAAGCATTGCTGATACAATCGTCCTCGCTGGAAACGCTGGTATTGAGATGGCTTCAGGTGTTGAAGTTCCATTTACTCCAGGCCGTGGAGATGCTAGTGAAGAACAAACAGATGGACCATCCTTCGACGTTCTCGAACCACTTGCGTGTGGATTCCGAAACTTCCTCAAGAAGAACTACGCGGTCAGCCCAGAAGAGATGATGCTCGATAAGGCACAACTCCTTGGCTTGACCGCTCCAGAAATGACTGTTCTTGTTGGTGGAATGCGTTCCCTTGGTGTTAGTTCCGATGAACGTGGACTATGGGGCGGAGACAGCAAACTGGACAGTTCCTGGTTCTCCACACTCCTCGACATGAACGTCGCTTGGACAGCCACAGGAAGCAATAGTTACGTCGCTCGTGACCGCAACACTGGAGCAGATGTTCGAACTGCAACTCGCTACGATCTCTCCTTTGGAAGCAACTCACAACTTCGAGCCATTGCTGAAGTCTATGCTCAAAACGACAACCACGACAAGTTCGTTGGAGACTTCGTTGCAGCATGGAACAAGGTCATGAACGCTGATCGATTCGACGTTTGAAATACGCAGTTGTTTTTATCTGAACTTCAACCAACACGTTCGATGACACGTACGTGGTCACCACGCATGTTGAGAGTCATTGGAATTGGTTGTTCGTACAATTCCATACTGACCTCTTCCTTGGTTTCGGAAACACTGGTTACACGAGCTTTCTCGCCCTTGAATGCACCTGATACGATTTCGACGATACAACCAACTTCAATACCAGCGGTAACAGCCTTTGGCTCAAGGTATGGGAGAATGTCCATCAAAGGAGCCTCTCCTGGAAGTACTTGCTTCGCATTCTTCAATGGAGTTTGGGAAATTCCACGGCGTGCTGTTGGATCTCGTCCACCAGAACGGCCGATTAACTTCTCGACGTGGTGAAGTGCACTTGATTCAACAAAGACATAGCCACGCATGTTGTTCGGATGTAGAACGGAGAAGATTTCTCCTTGTAGAGCAGTGAGTGAACCACTTCCGTGCAAACGAGCATACATCTCATCCGCTACACGAAGTTCTGAACCAATCGCTGTCTTGACGATGTAAAGGAATGAGCCAACAGAACCGTACATTTCACGGAACAACTTGTCTGAACCTTCCATCTCCATATTTGAGAAAAGACAGTTCTTCTCTTGCAATGTACCAGGATCAACCCATTCGTAGCCGACATATCGGCCAGTTGGTGTAACTTCTTCAGAGCTGGTTGCTACAAGAATCGGCATGACGTCGACGAGGTTTCTTCCCATGTCGATTCCACGTTCTGGACCTGTTCCAAGGTACTCAAGCACGTCAAGTGGAAGACCGGTTGCTTCGGATACACGGGCAAGGACTTCTTCAGGCGTATCTCCAACGCCCCAAACACCGTCCCAAAGTCCTGGGAAATCGTTGTCATCTTTACTTCTGCTCAAGAGCAAAAGTTTCTCTTCAAATCGTACAAATGCGATAAATGCTTCAGTCATGATGCCACCCCCAAATCCTCAGATGCCGAATACATCGTGAATCAGCCAAGGAATGAAATTGTCCATGATGACAAGAAGAATGAATCCAATTGCGCCAAGAACGAAAAGTCCGATACCGCAAACGATACTCGTTTGCTTGAACTCCTGAGGAGTTGGCTTTCGGGCCATTCGAATGATTCGGGCCCAAGAGCCGCGAGAAATCTTGCGGAATTGGGCTTCAATCCAGTCTTGACGGTCCTGAACAACATCTTCAAATGAGCGGGATTCGCCTTTTTCATCAGACATGGTACAACCTCGTGCTTTCCTACCGACCTAACCACTCATTATAACCGCTTCTATCGGGAGCAGAGTCAATCTTTGGTCAAAATCTCGGCAAGAGTTGATGAGGGGTGAACGCATCCAAGGTGTGTATGGCTTCACCGGACCCGTATGCGACATTGGGAGTTTCTCGCGATGCATCGGATGCTGAAATCAAGCGTGCATTTCGCAAATTAGCACGAAAATATCATCCTGATCGAAACCCAGATGACAACGCTGCTGAAGCCAAATTCAAGGAAGTTCAAGCCGCTTACGAAACCATCGGGGATGCCTCAAAACGTCAAGAATACGATCAAAAGAAGCGGATGGAAAATATGTTCGGCGGAGGTGGCCGCTCCCCCTTTGGAGGCGGAATGGGTGGCGGATTCGAAGATTTGATTGGACAGATGTTTGGAGGTCAACAACAAAATCCGTTTCAACAGCGCCGACGACCTGCTCAGCAACAACAACAACCCAAAGGAACTGATGTTCATGTGTCTGTCGATATCGATCTAGAAACGGCTGAAAAGGGGGGCGAGATTCAATTCCAGGCCCAGCGCCTCAAAGTTGGATCGAATAATGTTGCATCAAAAGTTCAACAAAACTTCCGCATTAAACTCAAGCCAGGCGAGTTGCATGGCACGGTAAAGCGTCTCAAACAACAAGGAAATGAGCATCCTCAAGGAACGCCTGGAGACCTACATGTTACCATACGCATTGATGCTGGAGAAGGACGTCGTTGGGAAAATGGAATTCTCATTCAAGAAATCGCTATTCCATTTTCGACCATGATGCTTGGTGGTAAAGTCAAAATTGAACTTCCTAGCGGAAAATCCGGTTTGTTGAAAGTTGCTGAGAATAGTCAACCTGGTGACCGAAGACGAATGGTGGGTGCAGGATACGGAGGTGGTGATCTCGATCTCGAGTTTATTCTAAACGAACTTGAGGAGCTCACTGCCGAGCAAAAAGCCGCAATCGAAGCATTGCGAGATGTTGGATTGTGAGTGTATGGGCCGACCAAAGAAAGCATCTTCCAATCGAGGACCTGATGCTGAACGTATGTGGCGAAGATTCACATCATTATTCACATCTAAGGATGAATGGAGTAAATGCTGGACTGCTGATGAAATCGCCGATTATCTCATCAAACATGAATCTCGCCCTCCAAGCCGAGAAGATTCCAAAGCATATCGAAAGCGCCTGACTACAGACCTTCAGGAAATTATCAGTAAATCCCGTAAACATGGAGATCACTTCAAGTGGGAAGGTAACAACACCATTTCAGCGCGTTCTCAAGAATCTATTGTCGAAATCGAGCAATCCGTAGCCGACTGGTCCGCTCGTTTGTCCCGTCTCAAAAAACAACCCCTCACGAATCTTGACGAGTGGAATGATATACTCGATGCGTGGGGATCGATGCTCGTTAACACTACCCTTTCGGATGCGATTCAAATCCATCCCGAAATTGGATTAAAATGGAAAAAATTCGATCTTAAACTCGAACTCAAAAGACTCGCAGCAAGGAAGTCTGGATTACGGTTTCCAGAATTTGAACCGGCTTTGACAATGATGCTAGTCAATGCAAAACGATGGTCAATTCTTGATCTTTTGAAGCGACGTTTGGAATGGAGACGTAAAAACAACGACAATCCATTTCCAGCAACCTATGAAACTAGTCTTGAACAATGGGCTGAGCAACTTCCAGATGTTGATGCTGCTAGTGCACTGGCTGAGAAAAGAAGTGATTTACAACATCTCCATTTCGTTACAATCGATCCGCCAGATGCTAAGGATTTTGACGATGCAGTGTGCCTTGAAGAACACGAAAACGGTCGTACGTTGTGGGTTGCAATAGCTGATGTTGCACACTACGTCACCAAGGATTCCTCTTTAGATGCAACTGCACAGGCACGGGCTACTTCGGTCTATCTTCCACATGCCGTTCTCCCTATGCTTCCTTTCCGACTCGCTGATGATCTGTGTTCCTTGCGAGCCAATGTTCCAAGGCTAGCCATGGTCATTGAAATGACACTCGATGATGATAACAATGTAATATCGTCAAGTGCGCATGAAGCCGTTATACTTGTGAAAGAAAATCTCGCTTACGAAGACACTTTGGAGGATGTAAGGTGGGACGGGTTGTTCAAACTGGCTGATGCATGGCAACAGGACGAATTGCGATTGAACATTAAACAAGGCGAGCAACGTCCGCGAATTCACGGTGAAAACGAATTGACAATCGAGGTTAAATGGCCGAACAAGGCGACGGAAATGATTGAAACATTTATGGTCAAAACAAACAATATCGTCGGTGAAATGCTTGGTAAAGCAGGAGCAGCATTACCCTGGAGGTGCCATCCCATGCCAGATTCGACCGATGTTCGAGATCTTAACAAGCAACTTGAAGCCCTTGAAATTTCGATACAACTTCCAGAACCTCGTACGAAATCAAAGGGTCAAGACGATACCGATGAACTGGCCGGATTGTTAGGGGCATGGGCTGGTCAAGACATTGATTTGAGTGGACTCTCATCTACTGAAGAAAAGACCGAAGTCGATGATTATCTTAGTAACGTTTCAGCACAAGATGCTCGTGACGAGATGTTGGATGGATTGCGACTTGCACAAGAACAAGCGAGCGCGCTTCGTTCATCTCTACGGCGTGTCGTCGATCAAGGATTGTTTCAACTGATGAATCGAGCACGATATGATGCGGTCAACATCGGTCATTTCGGTCTTAATCTCGATGCGTATGCTCACTTTACAAGTCCAATTCGCCGATATCCGGATCTCATTGTTCATCGACAACTCAAAGCGATGCTGCATCAGAAGGATTGGGTCTATGATGAAGATGAGATGATCGCACTAAGTGAACATTGTTCCCAACAAGGAAGAATGGCTCAATTACTTGAATGGGAGTTGGTAGCGATGACCTTGAACTGTCATCTTATGAATTCGGAAAATCAGCAATGGAATGCCCGTGTTGTTGGACTAAAAACACCTTGGATTTTCCTCGACCTCAATGATGATGGATCGATGCATGGTCGCATGCATCTCAAACAACTTTCAGCAAAAAAGAATCTATTCATCGACGATTTTGGTTTGAGTTTGTTGGAAGAAGGACGAGATGGACAAGACGAATCTGTTCTGCTTGAACTGGGGCAATTGTTCCCATGTAGAATCAGAGGATTGGATTTGTGGTCAGGCCGGCTTGACTTAGCACCAATTTGACATCAACCTTTTTAGAAACGGCTTTGAGCCAAGAACGAGTCAAATGACAATCGAGTCAACGTACCGCATTGAAGGCATGTCTTGTGCCGCCTGCGTTGCATCGGTCGATTCGATCATTAGCAAAGTCGATGATGTTGAACATGTACGCGTAAACCTTGCATTGGAAAAGGCCGTTGTTCGATGGAAGGAAGGTGCAACTCAAAACGACAATATCGTAGAACAGGCTGTCATCCAAGGCGGATTTGTGGCTAGTTCAATGCCAACGCCTCAGCAAATTCGAGAAGAGCGCGTATTGGCTGTTCGTCAACAGGGAATAAATGCTGGAATCGCACTCGCTTTAGCCATTCCAACGTTGATTCTAACCATGTTCATTTCCGACCTTGGTAGCAGTAATGGAATGAATTCGAATTGGCTTATCGCATTCTTACTCACGCTTCCAGTGTACCTCTATCTAGGACAGCAGTTCCACGTCGGCGCATGGAAGGCTCTACGCAATGGACGCGCCAACATGGACGTCCTTGTCCATTTAGGAACATCAACCGCTTTTTTCTGGTCAACATTGGTATTGTTTGAACCCGTACTACCATTTCTTCCACAAATTTTTGCGAGTACGAATCACGTTTATTTTGATGGAGCTGCGCTCATTATTGCTTTCGTTCTTCTTGGGAATTTCCTCGAAGGTCGGGCCAAATTACAAGCGACTAATGCTATCTTTTCCTTAATGGATCTTCAACCTAAAACCGCTAATGTCCTCGATGATAACAAAGGTACAACTCCCACTGCTGTAGAAGATGTGGAACCTGGAACAACGATTCTTGTAAAAACTGGTCAAACCATCCCTCTCGATGGACGTGTTATCGATGGTTCTGCACTCATCGATATGTCGATGATGACCGGTGAAACTTATCCTGTTCGAGTACGCGTTGGTGATGAAGTCATAGGAGGGACCATTCTTGTGGACGCTCCACTTACGATCTCAACGACGCAACCATACCATCAAACCGTTCTCTCCAACGTTATTCAACTGGTTGATGAAGCGCAAATGGGCAAGGCTCCAATACAACGATATGTCGATCGAATCGCTGCAGTTTTCGTTCCGATTGTAATCACATGTGCACTCATTGCTGCGGTCTATTGGGGATTATTTTCAGATGGATTTGGTCCTCGAACTGGAGGGGATATCGCGATTCTTGCTTTGGTGTCAACATTGGTCATTGCTTGCCCATGTGCGCTTGGATTAGCAACGCCAACCGCACTGATGGTCGGTACCGGCATCGGCGCACGCTATGGATTGCTCATCAAGGGCATTGAAGCCTTGGAACGCTCCCATGCGACAACCACACTGGTCGTTGACAAAACGGGGACGCTTACCACTGGAAAGCCAAAGGTGTCGCACATCGAATTCATCGATGGAGAAGTACGAGAAATTCTCGGTATCGCTGCATCATTGGAGCATGGGAGTACACATCCACTTGCCGATGCCATCACTAAAGCATGGGCGAATGTAACGAAGAATCGCCCTGAATTGAGTGATATCGCAAACGTTGGCGGCATGGGAATCATAGGAAAATTGGACGGCGATGTCGTCGCTATCGGAAATGAACCCTTGATGGAAAAATACGACGTGGATCTCTCGGCCCATCAAGAGAAGATTCAGCAAGCGGCTGCAAAGGGAGCGACTATTTCATTTGTATCAAAAGGGCAAAGTTTGCTTGGATGGATTGAGGTTACCGATCGATTACGCTCCACCACAAAAGGGGCAATTAAACACGCTAAACGCTACAACTTGGAAGTCATCATGCTTACTGGAGATCGCCTCGAAGCTGCTGAAAACATCGCTAAGGAGTGTGGTATCGAACAAGTTGTTGCCAATGTTCGACCAGATGATAAGGCGGAATTCATCTCTTCTCTCAAAGAACAAGGGAAGCATGTCGCCATGGTTGGCGATGGAATCAACGATGCAGCGGCACTAGCGACAGCTGATGTTGGTATAGCGATGGGAGCAGGAAGCGATATCGCTCTTGATTCAGCCGATATTGTTCTTCTTCGAAACGATTTGATGGATGCGATGAGCGCACTAGAACTCGGTCGTGTTACCGTGAAGAAAATTAGGACTAATCTCGGATGGGCATTCATCTACAACATAATCGGAATCCCCTTAGCTATGGGATTGCTTCTACCTTGGACAGGGTGGCTTCTTCCACCTGCATTTGCTGCCGCTGCAATGTCCTTATCATCGATCAGTGTTGTAATGAACTCGTTAACATTGAAATGGTGGAGGCCAAAGCAGATTGAGGCTTAATGCAAAATAGTTCCTCATCATGGGAGAACCATGAATCAAGTAGCACATGCGCTCAAAATCACTGGAATGACTTGTGGTTGTTGCTCTGGACGCGTAACACGTGTCCTTGAAGCAACTCCAGGCGTCATCCGGGCCGATATCTCTTGGCAAAATCATGCCGGTATCGTCGTCACAACATCTGATATCACAACCGAACAAGTCATGGCAATCGTCGCTTCAACTGGCTTCGGAGTTTCAGCCTAATCTTCAAAACCAAGGTTGACCGCCCTTGATTTGCGCGGGGGTCGCCCAGCTTGGTCAACGGCGGTGGGTTTAGGTCCCATTCCTTATTGGTTCGCAGGTTCGAATCCTGCCCCCCGCACCATCTT
>DAKS01000024.1 GCA_002499195.1 Euryarchaeota archaeon UBA443 | reverse complement strand
GCTTGGAATTCGTTGCGGAGTTTGCGGTACATCCCGTACATGTAGCCAATTTCTCGACCACCGACACCAATGTCACCTGCAGGAACGTCACAATCTTGTCCAATGTGACGCCATAGTTCCATCATGAAGGATTGGCAGAAGCGCATAACTTCGGCATCGCTTTTGCCCTTTGGATTAAAGTCGGAGCCACCCTTTCCGCCACCCATTGGAAGGCCGGTAAGGCTATTCTTGAAGATCTGCTCGAATGCGAGAAACTTGAGGATTGAAGCGTTGACTGATGGGTGGAATCGAAGTCCACCCTTGTATGGTCCAATCGCACCATTGAATTGAATTCTGAATCCACGGTTAACATGTTCGTTACCGTTGTCATCAACCCAAGGAACTCGGAAGTGGATAAGACGCTCAGGTTCAACAACCCGCTTGACCATGTCAACATACTCTGGATGACGTTCCAAAGCAGGACCTAGACTTTCAAGAACCTCCCATACTGCCTGATGAAACTCAGGTTGTTCAGGATCACGGGCGACTACTGCATCATAGATTTCTTTGACGATTTGCATAAGGGGTTTCCACCTTGAGCCTCTCGACCCGCAAAGTGTTTCTAATGGTTGCCATTGAATGAGTACCCATAATGTAGGTTTCAGAAGCCTTACAGAGGACACACGGTCATGAATCGTTCAAGTCGCTCGATGCGTCGCTGACCTTGATCATCAACTTCTGCCATAGCATGGATTGCTTCCTCGATCATTGCATGTTGATCCGGTTGAATCGAGAGCAATCGACGAAGATGATCTAGTAATGCCCATTCATCTTCAGTAATCACTTCATCATCAAGAGCTGCAATCAATGCAGACTGATAGGTTGAGACTGTACCCATTGTCAATTCGATCTCTTCAGATCCATCAAATGGATTCATCTCTTCACCACGAACAATCGAAAGGCAAAGTGCAGTGTCACTGGGTTGTACTCCAAGAGTGGTTGCTAGAATTCTTAGAATAGTTGCTTCATCATCGGTGACAATCGAATCTTCGAGAGCAGTTTCAGCTAATTGTAGATAGAGGCGATTCGCGGCAGTGTCTGCGAGCATAAACGTTGGACTGAGCGACAGGATTTAGACTTAATCGTTTGATTTCGCTGTATTACAATTGTCATACATTTTGCAATACAGTTATATGCTGCGTATCACTACCATGGATTACGAGGGAGCAAAATGAGCGGCCAAAGCACACTTGTATCGATTCGACTCGATGCAGACACTTTGCAAGGTTTGGACATGCTCGTTGGTGAAAACGGTTTGAACAACCGATCCGATGTCATACGACTTGCAATACAACAATTGCTTAACGGTCAAGCAAAACTTCCAGGAATGAAGAGTGTTCGAATTCCTCTTGGCCGACAAATGGAACTTCAACTCGCCTCTCTATACGAGTTGTACGGAATTTCTCATGAACAAGCAGCCTCAGAAGGCTTGCAACTTTACATCGATAAGAAGGTCGAGAAACTTGACCAACAGAACATACTCACTGATGCCGTAGCAAAATCAGTTGCTGCGACACAACCAAGCAAGGAATACCACGAATGAAAAAGCGGTGAGAGCAGAGAGGGGATGGGAATGATTTGGCACGAAGAAGATAACACGCTTCCTAAGGCCACCTTCAATGCGGTGCAAGATCGGTCCAACTTGCACGGCTTAGCTACCTTGCGGATTCGTGCCCGTCGTGCACTACGTGACCAATGTGGCCCCCAACACCACAACCCCCACACCCCCCCGGATGACGGCCGGGGGGACTCTGATTCCACACCAGTCTCTTGACGGTGGAAACCCCACACGTGTCGCGGGCCCCACTCCACGGCACACTTGACAACAATCAGCGAATGCTTTCGACACGAATCCTTTAGAGGGGTCGTCATTGTTCTCCTATTATGTCAGGCCAAGAATCCTCCGCATTTACGGAAGAGATTCGCTATCTTGCTCATGAGCAGGCCCGGCCTGGGCAACTCGAAATGATCCATGATAGCCTTGCTGCACTCCGTGCAGGAGGACATCATCTTGCAGCAGCACCCACAGGTATTGGAAAAACTGCTGCAGCATTAGCAGCAGCAATTGATGCTGCTAGGACCGCGAACGGGCCTCGTACTATTTTCTTCCTTACTTCTAGGCAAAGCCAACACAAGATCGTTGTCGATACAGTTCGTCAAATCAATGCTAGAAGACCACCGGAAGAGAAGGTGCGCCTTGTGGATATGGTCGGTCAAGCAAGTATGTGCGTCCAGCCATTTGCCAAAGAGACTCCTGCATTATTTTCGCTCCTATGTAATCAAGCACGTTCAACGCGTAGTTGCAAACCATACCTAACTCAAGCACCAGGGTTACGTCAAAGAATTCTCTCTGACCCGCTACATGTTGACGAACTGGTTCAAATGGCACAAACGCATTCAGAACATGGCGTTCCTACACTAACATGCCCGTGGAAAGCAGCACGAGAGTCTGTATCATCTGCTGACGTTTTCGTTGGTGATTACAATCACCTCTTCGTCGATGCTGTCCGTGAAGCATCATTGAATGCAATGGAGGTTGACTTATCGGATTTGATCGTCATTGTCGATGAAGCCCACAACCTTCCCGATAGGATTCGAATGGGAATGGAACGTCGTTTCACCCCAACGGTCATACGTAATGCGACGATTGATCTTGAAGAATATACGGAAACAATTGTCGAAGCTGCTGCTTCACTCGGAACGAATGGTCTTATTCTCCAATCGTCTCTGGCTTCTTGGGCACTAAGTGTCATGAAAGTCTGTCGTGGTCGGATGAGTGATTTGTTCAGAGATCTACTCACTGAACCTGCTGAATTCGAGGAACGTCGCGTAGATGTTGAACGTTTGAGAAACATCTTCCTAGCATCTTGTGATGAGGTTGAAGGAAAGATTGGTCAACAACAACTTCAACCTGAGCAAGATGGTGCCATAGAATCTCCTGGAGAAGGTCTCGATCGATTGAAGATTCTTCGAGATGTTCTTCTCGATGTTGAAATTAAAGTTGATACTGATGAAGAAAATCCAAACATCGATATCGATGCTCACCGAATCGGACATCTTCTCGAGGATATGCTAAGGTTTGGCGAGAGTACTGCTCTCGTCTACGTCCATGATGCAAAAGGAAAGGAGGGGCGTATTATATCCCATCTTCTCGATCCTGGTTTAGTTTCTGGGCCAGTTCTCAAGAAATGCGCTGGAAGTATCCTCATGTCAGGTACACTTTACCCTCCAAAGATGTATGCTGATCTGCTGGGTATTGGTCAAGCAAAAACGACCAGCCGACAATATGAGTCTCCCTTCGCAAGTCAACGTCGTCCAATCGTTGTTGCGAAGGATGTGACCACTCGCTACAAGGATAGAACCTATGAGAACACCCAACGGATTCGAGCTCACATCCAGGCTCTTTGTGATTCATCACCGGGCCATGTAGCTGTATTCACCCCGTCCTATTCAATGCTCAATGAGTACATTGGAGAGGGGCAGTTCCATGGAGTTGTCGTCCGAATGGAAGACCGAACTTGGTCAAAGCAAGATGTTGATCAATTACTGGATGTGCTCGAAGATGCTAAACAGGCAGGAAGGCGGATTCTTTTGTCCGGAGTCTTCGGTGGACGATTGTCCGAAGGCATTGATTATCACAATGGTTTACTGGATGCAGTTGCATGTATAGGTATTCCAAACCCACCTCCATCGATCCATCAAAAGGCATTACGAGCCTACATTGAGGAACGTTTTGGTCGAGCTAATGCATGGCGTTATGCATCAACCCAACCAGCCATCAATTCGATTCTTCAAGCCATGGGCCGTCCTATTCGGAGTATTGCAGACCGTGCACTGGTACTTCTTCTTGACAAACGAAATACCGATCGAACTTACATCGAATGTTATCCAAGGGATATTCGAATGAATACGACAACTGAACCTGAAACGACTAAATCCTTTGCACGTCGATTCTTTTCTCGGGTCCATCGACAATCCGAAGGTTCATCATAATCAAGCAGGAGGAGAAGTCATGAGCGAGTGGAAGCGTCTAGCCCTAACAGAAGAGGAATCTGGTGCTGAAAAGCAACAACATCTCTCATCACCACCCCAATTGTTGCATCAAGAGTTTCATCAATCCGCTGATCATATTCACGAAGTTCGAGATATGCACACTCATGTTCTCGTTCAAGCGGGTATGATTCCAGAAACCAACCTTGCTGATGTCAATCCTTCACAACGACTTGACTGGGTTCTGCAAGAATTGCATGGAATGCGCAATCCAGATGGACTAACGATTCCAATGATGGGTGTTTCGGCAGAAGATGTTGAAATCAATATCATGAGCACTGATTCAGAGACCAATGTGAAGGTCACAATACGTGAAGAAGGTCATGAACCGTTCGAACGAGTTCTACCCCTTACAGGCGAGAATCTAGACGTTCAGGCTCATTTTGTTAATGGGCAATTGCGTCTTCGTTGGTAAGAATCAGTACTTCTTGTAATTGAGTTCTGTGATCATCTTGTCCAATGCACCCTGTGCGGACTGCTGATGGGAAGGACCCAACTCCTCTCGACTGTAACGAGCCATCTCGAACATGTTGTCAAGAGATTCTAGTGCTTCATCACTAATTCCAGGGGTTGCCTGACGGATTGCAACTTCAAACTCACGAACTGTTTCGAAATCTCGGCGGAGAAGACCACGTGTTTGCAAAGTTGCACAGAGGTTCTGATAACAATTGAAAATCGATTCACGAATCGCATCACCTGCTGCGAGAAGTTCCGCTGTATATTCAAAGACTTCAGACATCTCGGAAAGTAATTCGTTTTGTACTCGACGACGATACACGACAGTTCCAAGAGCTATTGCAGCAGCGAGGAATACCATTACAACGTAGGTCCAAGCACTCACTTCAGAAGCTTCAGCTTCAAACTCATAGTTTGGAGTAAAGCCTGCCTGACGTACACTCTCGAATTCAGCAAGCGTTTGCTCAGAGAGTCTTGGATCAGTAATGATGACATCCAAACTGACTTGTCCGAATGTCGAAGCATCCCCATACGGTGGGTCGTTGTTGAACTCAAATTTTGCAATTCCATCAGAATCAGTGACCCGTGTCATCGCACCAAGTTGTGATCCATTTCCAGCGTAAAGATAGAATTCCACAGCAATACCTGAAAGGGCTGCTGAAGTATCTTCGGCAACAATCGTAACTCGACCATCGACCTTCTCGTCAACATTCTCTTCTATCTTGTCAACGAAGATTTCAATTTCAGCATTGACCTTGATATAAATCGGATGAGATTCTGAGGCTCCATTGATGTAGCGAGAAGAATCTCGTGGAACGTCAAGGCTGATGAATTGAGCTCCTGGTACTAACTCTTTTGGAGAGGTTGCAACAATTGTGAAGTTACCAACATTCCAATCGACCGTTATGCCTTCGAAACAAACCGCACCTTCGAAGTTGTTAACACAATTCGATCCATTTCCAACGTAAACTACGATGTTTTCGAACACTTCGCCAATTCCACCAACTTCGGCAACACTTCCTGTTAATCGGATTGGATTAGACGGATCAGAACGTACTGATTGAGTCGAAGAGGTCTCATCGATAGTGATAATGATGTTCGACCAAACCGTAACAGTTCCGTTGGTCAATGTACTCAAGTGCTCTTGTGTACCTTCAAAGACAACTTGTATGGAGTGTCCGTTTCCTCGTTCAAGGTCCATGCTTGCATAGACTTGACCTGAGAACGTTCCATCAGCAGCTGTGGTTACAGTTGATACATATTGTCCATCGAGATAGACGAGGACGTTTTCGTCACCAATTCCATCCTGATCGACGGTATCGATGTCATACAAACGTCCGGAGAAAGTCCAGAAGTCGCCACGGGTAGCATCGGTTCCATCATCGAATTCAAGTGTCATTGCAGAACGATGTGCTAAGAAGAAGCTCTGATTTGCTGAACCTTCACGATAGTATCCTTGAGCGATGACGTTTGCTTCAAGCAAGTTGTCACCGAAATTAAAGAACTCCTGTACGGTCCATTCATACGAGTAAGTTCCATCTGCTCCCGTAGTAACTTGAGTCAAAACGAATCCATCGACTTCTAGTTCAACAATATGGCCTTCAATAGGTTGTAACTGGTTGTCTAGAACACTTCCTGTAATCGTCGTTGTATCTGTTACAGCAAGTGGAGAAGGAACCGAAACGGTGACTAGGATTGGACTGAAGACAGACCATGTTCCACCAGCTTCACTTGGAAGATAGAACACAGTTCCATTAAATCGTGTATCCAATGAAACAGGACCTAGTTCTGCATCCGCAGGAACAGGAATAACCGCTGTGAAGAGACCTGTTGCATCGGTCGATACATTGGTCATCCAAACGCCATCAAGATAGATGTCGATACTGAGATTCTGCAACGGGTTGTCAACAACATCCAGCAAGCGACCTTGGACAGTCATCGTCTCTTCTCTGTTGACTTCACCGGTAGGTGTAATCAGCAGAATTTGGGTTGGAACACTGACATTGAAATCGACGGTTGCACTACTTGGCATGTAAAATTCAGGATCGACTGAATCGCCGATTCCAACTGGATCTACCCAATCGCGACCACCGGTGAATCGAACTTCAACCATATGTGGACCGGAATTAGTCGACTCAGGTACGACGTAGGAAATGGAATATGCCCCTGTTAATGCATCACTCTGAACACTTGCGACTGGAACTCCGTCGACAAAGAGACGAACAATTGCAACTGATTCGACACCATCGACGTATAGAGGCATGTTGAGATCATCGAGTAGACTACCATTGACATAGAGCATTTCTCCTGCAACCAGTGATTCTGTATGCTCAAGAATTGTCATGTTCGTTTGAGCGAGTGTTACAAACTCCGTCGAAGTATTGTAGCCAATGATCCCGGTCGTTCCAGAAATACCGTTGTATGAAGCCAAAACATCGCTGAAGCCTACGGATGCATTGAATGGAACTAGAAGGCTTCCAATGGCGGTCCCATTAGCAAATGTTGTCACCGTCACAGATACTTCATCGGTCGTTTCACTAGCCGGTAGTGAGAGAGTGACTTGCTGCCCATCAATTGGCGCCCCGGTGTTGTCCTCGAGCAAGATTCGAACATCGAGAAGATCGCCTCTTTCGGTCCGATCGTTCAGCGAAGGTTGACCCAATGCATCCAATGATGGTTGCAAGAATGTAATCACTGAGAATCCACGACTATCAAAGGATGAATTATTCCTTGAACCGACATAGAAATTCACTGTTGGAACAATGGATGCTTCCAGTACGTGTGTTCCAGCCTCAAAGCTTGGAGTCAATGTAATGCTTGCATTCCACCAGCCATCATCTTGAACCGAGCCGTTGCTAACTGCAAAGCCAGTTGGTGCACCATCGATTGTAAACAGAACGTTGGTGATAAGACGTGAACCGTCTCGATTCATCAGACCGCTTCCATTGTCCGAAACCACGCGTCCAGACACATTGAAACTTGAACCTGCAACAGGATTGTCGGTTATTGGATCAACGACCATGAAGGTAAGTGAACGAACGGTTACGCTACTCAAGTTCGCTTGTGTTGGCAAAAGGTCTGAACTACCGTTGTAGTAGTAACTGACCACGATGAGTCCAAGTGGATGACTGGATGGTATCGTAAACGATGTGTTCGCAATTCCGGAACCATCTGTAGTTACGGATGGCATCCATGTTTCATGGAATTTAGTCGTAACAGAAAGATTACCAAGCGGTCTAAAGTTGAAACTAGATTCGACCAACGTAGCACTCAAATTAACGGTTTCACCTCGATTGACGAGGACTGGATTCCCAGGCTGCAAGCCTTCCAATTGAGTTACACCAAAGACAAAGATCGCTGAAGAAATGTTGGATGGCAAGTAGTAAGGTGATGAGTCTTCAAGAACTTCGACTACAAGTGTACGCGGACCGCGAACTGTTCCATTGTTGGAAGTATCGGTTGGAACTGTGAGGTTGAAACTACCATTGGATAGTGTTGGAACACCGCTTCTCAGGAGTTCATCAGGGTTTGATTGCCAATATACATCAAGCCTTACACCTGAGATGAGTGCTCGAGCGTTATCATCATCGTCAAGGATTTGTCCTTGCATGTTGAATGGAATTCCAGCGGTAATAGTCGATGGTATAGAATCGATTCGGATATCTGTTGGTACCTGAACAGTTACATCGACAAGGGTGGAATTTCCAGTTCTACGACTATTACCAATTGCTAGCGGATCCGTGAGATCATCTGCTACAATCATCTTCAATACGTAGTCGCCAGGAGCAACGCTCGCGGTAGCCCATGTGAATGAAGCGTTTCCTTCTGCATCTGTTACAGCTGTACCGATGCTCTGGTTGGAGTTTCCAAAGTCCCAGATGTATTCAACGGTGACACCCGAAACATTCGATTTGTCGGCTAAATCAAATACCGAGGTATTGAAAATAACTTGATCACCAGAAACAAATTCCATCGCAGCCAATTCTTCTTCGACCAAGAATTCAGATTCGATTCCAACGGTCACACTTGGCAATATCGGCGGATTAGGAGGCGTAGAGGCGTCAACAACTCGATAGAAAGCCCCTCCAGGAGGAGCCATCGCTTCAAAGTTGAAATCAACAACAACTTCGTAACCGTTGGAAGGAATTGTCGTAGGCATAACAACCGTGAGGTTGAACTCACCGGTGGCATTGTCGAGCATACCATTGGCTAAATCGATCGGGAATCCATCCGCATCAAGCATAGTCATGGAGATGACGGTATCATTTCCAAGAACTCGTTCAGTTGTGAACTGTGCATCAAAGATATCACCAACAATGTATGTTGTATTTCCTAGATGGGTCCAATCTTGTAGAACAGACAAGTTCCAACCAATTTCAGCTTGAACTCGAATCAAACCGGAGGAATTTCCTGGTTGATACAATGTAGAACCGTTGTATTGAATATCAAACACATAATCTCCAGGCCGCGATGTTGTGTTGAGTTGCCATGATAGAGTGATCAGAGAAGAATCTGGATCTGAGGTCGTATTGACCCATGTTCCATCAAAGGAGAAGGAATAATCACCTGGAACTGCGAGACCAACTTCGACACCCATATGATCCGAGATTTGAACCAAGATATTCGTTGGCTCACCACGTAATTGTGGTGTTGCAATGATTTCGAAGTTGAGGATTCCTACCAGAATGAATGGATCACCTGTACTCAGATTTGCATCATCCGTTGACTCATAGAGGTCTGGATAGAATCGCAATCGAACTTCTAAGATTCCTGCTGCTACATTGACATCAGTAGCGTTGAGGAAGTGTTGGATACTAAATGCTCCATTAACCGATTGATTGAAAATTTCAGTCCATTCACCACCGCTGTTGTTCTCACGCATTGAGAACGAGAGATTACCAGACATACCTGTTGGTGATGCTCCAATGGTCAAGGCAGTACCATTTACCCAGATGTCATCATTGAGGAGGAGGAGACTGGAATTCGTACCAGGCCCTTCCAGAGTTGCCGTCAAATTTGGCGCATCTCGAATGTCTAGTGTGAATGATTTCTGTGTTGGACGGAGGTGATGGTTTGGACCAGTAATTCCGTCCTCGCTTTGCAACCAACCATTGTAACCAATAGTAGCACTCAAGTTGGTCTTTGTTTCAAGCTCATCCAAGGTTAGTTCAAACGACCAAGTTCCTGATGGGCTGACCAGTGTGGTCAAGTTTTGTGCACCATCAACCGATGAAGTAAACGAAAGCCAAACGGTTGAGTTGACGACCAGTGAAGAATCAAAGAATGGTAATTGCTCATAACCGATGAATCCTTCAACGGTAGTTGTTGCTCCTGCTCCAACGATTGGAGCATCGATAGCACCCGGTGAAGTGTGGTTCAGCGTAGCATCATCTGTAATATTCATCCACCATGAGTTTGCGGGACCAGTGACGGTTGAATTCGGGGTTAGAATCGTTTGACCTGAAACGTAACCCTTCTGCTCAACTTCAAGCATGATGGCACCGAATCCAGGTTCAATCATCTCAACTAGTGCCCCTTCAATAGTAAAGAATCCATTAGAATCGGTGATATTGACTTCGAGTAAACGCTCAGGAGTGTTCAATCCTCCAATACCATCGAATGCATCAACCAGAGGGACAAGATAGGCTCTAACGATGTGCTGTTCGATAGCGGTTTGATTCTCCAAGAACAGAATATTGCCGCTAATGGTGATGTTTCCAGCACTTCCATCACGATCATAATTTGTCGGAGAATAGACAACGTTTTGGATATCGAGTTCAGCAGCATCGGGACATGGATCGAATGGCACCCATCCGAAATCCAATCCTCCAGAAGAGGAGGATTGTTGAATTCGAACTTCAGCCCAAGTACGCAAATGTTGAGCACTTACAGCATATCCATTTCCTGTCCAATCACCACCCTTGAATCCACTCACCAATCGAGCAGGTAGGCCAAGGACACGAGCCATCGTAACGTAGGTCGTTGCGAATTCAGCACAGGTTCCTTCGTTGGCAACTTCAAGCATGAATTGTGTCAAATCCTCACCATCGACTAAACCAGAACCATCGAAATTGAGTTTGAACTCAGTCGAAGCGTTTCCATCACGAAGGAATGTCTCTAATGCGAGAGCCTGATCATAAGCGTTGACTGCAGAAGCATCGTTGATGACCGCACTGGTGATGTTGTACACGATAGAACGGGAATCGGTCAAGTCGGTATAGTAGTCGGGCAGTGCCGTTTCATACGGGAAACCTTGACCGGCAATGCTGGTACTAGCAAGTGTACTCCAATCAAAGTAGTACTCCGGTTGTTGTACGATAATCTCTTCAACAAAACCACCTTCTACGATGTAAAGATGCGTATCGTTGGTACGTGACAGTACGACTGCTGAATCGGCCCAAAACGATATGTTCGTTGTCGAAGCAGGCAGCGTAAGGGCACCTTCACCAACCGGGAAATTGTATGAAATCTGCCATGTAATGGTGTCATTGGCAAAACTCGTGCTCGCCATATGAGTGAGATTCGTAAACGGAGGGATAACTTCTTCTGCGGGATGAACTGAATCATCGTGAGTATAGGAATTACCTGTTGGTATATCGTTGGTGTACTTTCTCCAGTACTTCTCGATATCAAGATCGACGACGCCTGTTGTGTTATTCGCCCAGAATATGACATCGTTTTGTGGCAGATCGTCGGTTGGATCAAACAGATTGAACGGAGCACCTACGCAATTGAAGAACCAGAATTGTTGTGGACATTCCGCCCCATCTAGCATTCCTCCACCGTCGGTATCTGGATTCCGCCAATCGGAACCTGTGGCGTTTTCAACAGCATCTGGAATCCCATCATTGTCAAAGTCATCCGGCAGGATATCATCCGAAGGATCGTTTTCTGGATTTGTACTATCAAAATATTCAGTTCGGTCATCAACACCACCACTATCGGTATCAACTGTTTGATAATCGGTAACCCAAATGTCTGTCGAACCGTTGTTTATGCCGATGAATGCTAAGTTACATCCAGTCGTATTTTCGAAGTAGGAATTGATTCCATCACCATCGGGGTCCAAGGTGTTGAAACAGGGTTCGGTAGGATCTGTGTTGTCGAATACCTCGTCGTAATCGTTCACACCGTCTCCATCTGTATCTACTAAAGTAGGATTGGAAAACCATCCATAGGTTCCGAGAAGTTCCTCCCAGTTAGCTAGGCCATCACCATCGCTGTCCGTGTAATCATCATCACAATAGGTTCGTGTCGTTCCGATCGTTCCATCCTGATTTGCAGCTGTGTGACAGAAGGAACCGTTTCGACTCTCGATCGAGGTCGGAGTGCCTGTTGGAGCTGGTGCAACGCCCTGAAGTGCATTACTTGACCAAGAGGCTGAAAGATATCCAAACGCGGTATAGGTTCCTGAATTATTGTAATATCCAATTCCACCATTCGGATTAAACCCGCTCGCATCTGCCAAAAAGAGTTGATTGGCAGGGCTAAATGAAACAAACGTAGTTGCAAAGTTGACCAATGAATCACAAGGATCGGTTCCGTGACTTACATTGCGTTCGTCACCATCATTGATGCCACCGAAATCAGTGTCAGCAACGTTCCATTCGGTACAAGAAAGGTTTTCTTCCCAGTTCTGAATACCATCATTGTCCTCATCCCCTGAATCTTCTCTTCGCGTCGGGTCTGTTTCGCCAGAATCGATGATTCCGTTTCCATTCGTATCTTCATCACCATCATCGAAGGCATCATCATCGGTATTGTTGTCACGAGGGTCGGAGGCTTGAGGCGGGTTACCATAAGCACCGTTGATTTCAACACCGTCAGGAATTCCGTCGCTATCAGTGTCTGAACTAGTTGGATCGGTCAACAAAGTCAATGCTTCGTACGAGTCGTTTAATCCATCATTATCGGTATCACTATCTTGCGGATTAGTGGATGTAATTCCGTCAACTTCCGCTGTAAGTGTAGCACATGCCCCTGGACCGATGCCTTGGACAGGGTCGCACGGAGAAACCGTTTCTGTTGGAACACCATCAGGACCTTGCCTGAAACAGGGGACTCCACCACAGTTGGTGGTCCAAGAAGGGTTGACGTATTCCATCAGATTGATCAATCCGTCACCATCTGGATCACCATTAGCCCCATCCGCATTGGAAGCACTGGTAGCGTTGAGACCATTTGCAGCCTCCCAGCCATCTGGCATTCCATCACCATCGGTATCCCATCCATTAGGGTCCTCGTCAGCAATACCATCTCCATCATCATCATCGGATGAACAATCGGCATCACCATCGTTATCGGAGTCAGTACCGTCAACTTGTCCGTCTTTATCATCATCAAATCCATTTGCACAAACGTTACCGACAGGGTCCTCATCACACAGAATGGTATTTCCTTGGCCATCAGAACCCGTATCGCCACATTTCGGTTGGTTGAATTGCATTGAATCTTCTTCGTTCCAATCATTGACTGGAATGGTTCCATTCCACCATACGCCATTGTCAAGAACACCTGTTGTTGCAGGATTATCCCAGTTAGACGGTTGAAGATAGGAATACTCCTGTAGATTCGACATTCCATCGCCATCAGGATCACCAACAGCTCCGTCACCACCATTAGCAGATAGAGGGTCTAGTCCATACTTCCACTCCCACCCATCAGGGAGTCCATCGTTGTCTGAATCCCAATCGGTAGCAGCCGTATTGATGAGATATTCGAGACCATATGTGAGGCCATCACCGTCCAAATCCGAGGCCGCACTGGCCTCTTCGGTGACAAAGTCGATAGCCGTCATCGTTGAAAGAATCATTAAAGCAACCAAAAAGATAGACTGCGCCACTGTTCGACGTTGTGAACGGTCCATTTTGGTTGCCACAGAAGGACCAATCTTCAGCGTGTCCGCTTCAATCATGGGCTATGGTCGTCACAATAGCACATAAGGGAAATGGTGCGTTGTTCATACAAACTACGATTCATCTTCGATGGTTTCGATGTCAATAAGTTCCAATTCAATATCATCAAAATCTTCGTCCGAATCATCTTCATCATCGAGTTCTGCAAAGTCAAATTCGACGCTTTCATCGAATCCAACTGGGATTGGTTCAGCCATTGCTGCAAACATTTGCGCCTTGACCTTGTTTTGACCTCGACGGTACAAGCCAAATCCTGCAAGGACAAGAACGGAAAGTAACAAGACTATGGTGGTTGGCTCTGGATCTTCTAATTCGCTCATAATCGAGTTCAAGAGACCTGAATTCTCAGTCTTGAACTGGAAGGTCGGTTTCTGAATGTAACAGAGAGTTGCCGTACATTCTTGATAACTTGTTGGCGTCACAGTGAGTTCAAATTCGACAACCTGATCATTCTTGACCTTTTCAGGAGCTGTGATTTGCATCGTGAAATCTTTGGATGAGAAGGATTCGAGGGTGAACGAAATAATCTCTCCATCGTCAAGTGTTGCATCCCAACCAGCAGGAGCCTTTATGGAAATTACAACATCGACTTCGACATTGTTGAGATTATCGATTCGATATTCGAGTTCTATGGTTTGACCTGCACCAACTAGAGTGGTTTGTGACTTTTGTTCAACCACGAGGTTGCCCGGAATAACCTCTTCATCAACTACTATGGTCAAGGGGAGATCGAAATATCGAGGCTCCTCTTCGCCATTTGCTTCCTCTGCAACTTGGAGATAAACGACGTGTGTACCCGCTTCAACTTGTTGTCGAATGGTTATTTGGACTTCGATATCGAAGTATTGACCGCCGGTCAGGGGTGCAACTAAAGCGATGTTTCCTTCAATATCTGTGATTTCATACAACCATGTTGCATATCCTGGGTCATTATCGATATTACGTTGTAAGGCAGCAGGGTTTTTGATAACCCAACTTGTTGTTCCAGCATCATCCGATGAGTCGGTAATTCGGACGTTGTAGGTCACGGTTGAGCCTGGTGATACGGGCCCGATTTGTCCCAAGGTTCCGCCGTCTGAATCAGATATGACCTCACCAACGATTCCGAACGTGCGATGCACAGTCCAAGCCACAGGCGTCGTGAAGACCTCGTCATCACTATTATCCGAAGTCACGCTCAATCTAATCAGTCCAATGTCAACAGCATCTCGTTCGAATGGCGGATAGACCTCAACTTTGATGACCATTTTCTCACCTTGGCCAATTGTTGGCGTTAGTGAATCAATACCTTGTTCTGTAAGTTCAGAACCTGTCCCATTAACGAGGAATTTTAAGCTCCAAGCGACGGGAATTTCTTGGATTCGGATTCGATAACTATCATCATCAAAACCAACGTTGCTGATGCTTAGGTAGAAATCCCCCACCTTGTCATAATCGATGTAATGAGATAAATTTTCATTGTACATCTCGGGCCGATCAGATGCAAAAATCTGTCTTTGTTGTTCAACATCATCGTATACATCGATTTGAGGTGGACCATATTGATTGACCTTCTCAACATCGATAGCAAGCGAAACGAGGCGAACTTGTGAACCACTATCGACTCCACTAGTGGCGTAAGCATAGGCTTCGACAACTATTTGGTAATTATCGGAAATAGTACTGAGATCTTCGGGCGCCTGTATCGTTAGAATCGGGTTCGCACTTGACCCACCTCCACTCAGCGTGTAACCTCCAGGGCTGTCCCAGTTAGGTTCCGACCATCCCGCAGGAAGAGATTGTTGAAGTTCCATCTCAACTTGCAAATCCGATTCAATCGAACCTGTGTGAAGTACAGATAATTGAACGGAGGAGGTTTGACCCGGGGCTACGAGCAACTTCGGGATTTGATTGACAGGAAACTCGAGGAAAATGTCGTATTCAAGGAACGTGATTCCTTGAGGATGATTGTAAACGATAACGTTACCCTGAACATCTGTAATCGTCAGATTGAGCGGATATTCACCTGCTTCTATACCAGATTCGTAAATGAAAGTAGTGTTCCCAACCAAGCCCTCATTGTCCAGTTTCAAATCATTGTCCTCGAATTCTTTTTCGAAAATAGGGTCAGGAATGTTTGGCTTGTCCAAAGTTAGTTCAACCGATTTGATGTCATTTCGCCCGAAAGCATCACGGACATCAACAGTAAATTGTATCTCTCTCTTCTCAACACGGTGTGTTGGGGACCATTCGGTGAGTTCGGTTTCGCTCCAACCATCTCCTACTTCGTGAACCTTTACTTGAGAGCCTGCTAATGCATTTGCCTTCAATTCAATGAGAGAAAATCCGTTCCCAACCTGTCCATTATATTTGAGATCAAGTGAGCATGAGCTGAACATGTTTCCTCCTTCACACGACGCGTCGGCGCTAATTTCGAGGCGCAATCTATCGCCGTTATCCACTACTCTGCTATCTGCACCCAAGTCCAAGTTGAACAGATAGGAGGAAAAACCGCAATTGCTTAAGATCCCAGTGCATGGATTCTCAATTACCTCTGTGATCGATTCGATTAAATCTGATCCCGAATATAGGCTAAGCGTTAGGTCAGCAGTGGATTGATTATCCGAACTCTGAAATTTCATAAACGGATTAATTTTTACTATTCGTCCCGATTCACCCTTAATTGTAAGGTCCGATAATAGTTCGTTAGTTTGAAACGAAACTCCTGTTCCGAGTAGGCTAACTTCTTGCCCACTGCCTTGAGGTTCTTTTGTTGTTAATTTATTATCTGCAACCATATACAACTCATAATCAACAAAACTACCGGATGAAGACATAGGATCAACCTGTTCCTCAAGAACGGTTGGAACTGGATTTTGCAGTGGAATAACCGCCAAAAACAGTAACGCGAGCACTGTAAACACAATCGGCTTTGAAGACGTAGTCATAACATCCCTCACATCATGCGATGAGAGCAGGCGTTAAACGGTTTTGCATGATTTGTGTCAACAATATTGATTCCACAACAATTTCATTGGTATCGAGGGAGGGATTTGAACCCTCGAACCCATCTGGGACCGGATCTTAAGCCCGGCGCCTTTGACCACCTCAGCCACCTCGATGTCTTCGGGACTCCGAGCCTGTATGAAATCCTTACTAAGAATTGAGGGCCCAACCACCATCAACAAACAACTCCTGTCCTGTCAGGTACGGAGATGTTGCAAAAAAGTACACTGCGCCAGCAACGTCTTCGATATCACCAGGACGTTTTAGTGGAATTGATTGAACGATTTTACTGAAATGTTCGTGTTCCCAATCTGCCGAAAGGATTGCGCCAGGCGCCACACAATTAACTCGAACACTTGGAGCATACTCGCCAGCAAGATTGAGCATCATTTGACGTAGTCCAGCTTTGCTTGAAGTATAATGCGATAATTGCTTCCACGCCTTACCCGCAGAGGTATCAGTTAGAGCAATAATCGAACCGTTTACTGCAGATAGTAGGGGGAACAATCCTTGCGATATCTGTAGAGGCGCTTCGATATGCAATCGATTGATAAATCGCATGTTTTCAAGTGATAATTCTTCAATAGAAATTCTGCTATAGACCGAAGCATTGTGTACAATAACATCAATTCCATTTCGCTTCTTTACAAAGGGATGTTCAATGATGTTCTGAACGAGATTTTTCGTCTGATTTTCGTTGCTCAAATCCGCTTGAAGAAGATCTGCTTCAACACCGCTTTGAACAAGTTCAGACTTCAATAATTCACCTTCTTCAACAGATGTTGAAACGTGAATAAGAACAGCATACCCTTCATTTGCAAATTTCCGAATAATGGAAGCCCCGATACGTCGGCCGCTACCGGTCACAAAACATACCTTGGCTGACATGAATTCCCCTTTACATTCTTACACATATATGCTCGTATCCTTGCAAAACACCCAATTGCGTGCCTGCTTACCTTTTTGATGTTCGTTCATGTGGGTTAGAACAAGGGGGGCATCGGATGGCAAAAAATCTCAAAATGGCAAGCCAAAAAGCGGCACGTCCTAGACTCCCTCCATGGTTCCGAACAAAATTGCCTTCTGGAACTCAACAAGCGATGTTCAATGAGACGATGGATGCTGTCAAAGACAACCAACTTCACACCGTTTGCCAAGAGGCAAAATGTCCGAACATCCATGATTGCTGGTCGAGCGGAGATGCTACATTCATGATCGCTGGCAAAGAATGTACTCGAGGATGCCGCTTTTGCGCAGTAGGCACTAGAAAGACTCCTCCTCCACTCGATGTAAATGAGCCACGTCAACTAGCTGATGCTGTCGAATCAATGAATTTGCGTCATGCTGTCATCACAGTGGTGAACCGAGATGATTTGGATGATTCTGCAGCGGATCATTACAAGCAATGCCTAGCTGCCGTAGCAGAACGATGCCCAGATGTTAGTTTGGAGTTGTTATGTTCGGACCTAGCAGGTGATCTTAACGACCTAGCCCATCTTCTCGAAGATAGCCCATTACTGGTTTTTGCACACAATGTTGAGTGCGTCCCTCGACTTGATTCCATCGTTAGAGACCCGCGTGCATCATTTGAACAATCGCTCTCGATTCTACGTGAAGCAAAGCGATTGCGCCCAGATATGTTGACCAAATCCTCCTTGATGGTCGGCGTAGGTGAGACCGATGATGAAATCGTCGAGGCTATGCAACTCCTAAGAGACGTGGGTGTTGATTTGTTGACCATAGGCCAATACCTTGCTCCTTCGAAAAATCACCTCGCCATCGACCGATTTCCCGAACCAGAAATGTACGACATATGGGCTCAAAAGGCGATTGAGATGGGCTTTTCTGGAGTTGCTAGTGGGCCCTTGGTTCGGTCGTCCTATAAGGCAGGCTTGTTAATGCGAAAAACACTTGATGAAAACAATACAGAAGAAATGCCTGGAGCATATGTGCTGGTTCAACCCAAACCAACGAACCAACATGCCTTAATGCCGAGTCATGGTGAGGTGCAACAATGACGGAGCGATTGACGGCTACTACGGCCCCTTACACCATCGGAATACCCCCGTTCCGACCGGGGGAGGATGCTGACTTTGGAGGCGCTTTCAAAGAGCAACCTGGTGACTTATGGCGCCCAGATCCTGCTACTTGCACTTCAGACGATACTGCTCCTCATGCCCGTGGACTTCTCCGTGTTTTGAACGATAAGGGTGAAGCAAAGGGAGAGTGGGACCCGAAACTCAATTCGAACGAATTGATTCAGGGTCTTGAATACATGATGCGCCTTAGAATCTTCGACGACCGAATGATCAAAATGCAGCGTACTGGAAAACTCTCCTTCTACATGCGATCCTTTGGAGAAGAGGCGGTAGCGATCGCTCAGACCATGGCACTTGAAAATCAAGATTGGATTTTCCCCTCATATCGACAACCAGGTGCACAATTTGTTCGTGAACGTGACATGGTGAGCATGATCTGCCACTGCATCGGAAATACTGAAGACAACGTTCGAGGACGACAGATGCCTGTTCACTACACCTACAAAGAAGGACGTTTCATTTCGATTTCATCTCCTGTTGGGACTCAATTTTCTCAAGCGGTTGGTGTTGCGATGGCCAGTGCCTATCAAAAGAAAGACGAAGTATGCATTTCGTGGCTTGGTGATGGAACTTCGGCCCAAGGCGACTACCATTATGCATTGAATTTCGCATCAACATTCAAACCACCGGTCATTCTCAATGTGGTCAACAACCAGTGGGCTATCTCTACGCACGCCAACCTAGCAACAGGTGGGCGAACATTTGCAGAACGTGGATTAGCCTATGACATTCCTTCCTTCCGAGTTGACGGGAACGATTTCCTGGCCCTATACAGCATAACAAAGTGGGCTCGTGACCGAGCAAGTGCTGGAATGGGACCTACGCATATAGAAGTCTACACATATCGTGCAGGAGCACACTCCTCTTCCGATGATCCATCTGCATATCGGCCAAACGATGAGGCATCATGCTGGCCTGGTGGCGACCCAATTCAGCGTTTGAAAGATCACCTCATGCTCATTGGCGAATGGGATGAAGAAAAGCATGAAGCTCTTGCTCAGAAAATCGATGATGAAGTGATGGCTGCATACAAGGAAGCCTGTGAATTCGGCGACCTTGCATCAGGACCATACCCCCCTGCTTCAACAATATTTACAGAGGTCTACGAAACTGTTCCTTGGCACATCCAAGAACAGCGAGAGGAGTTAGGGAAGTGATATCATGGCCGATATGAACATGATTAAATCGCTGAATTCAGCACTCTCTATCGCACTCAAGGAAGACCCAAATGTGGTTATTTTCGGGGAAGATGTTGGATACTTCGGCGGTGTTTTCCGCGTAACTGAAGGACTGCAGAACGAATACGGACCACATCGCGTCTTCGATTCACCACTTGCAGAAGGTGGAATTGCTGCCATCGCTATGGGGATGGGACTGAATGGACTTCGTCCTGTTGCAGAGATTCAATTCGCTGACTACATCTTCCCTGCATACGATCAAATCGTCAATGAGATTGCAAAACTGCGTCATCGTTCGGGCGGAGAGTTCTGGTCACCCGTAACGATTCGAACTCCTGCTGGAGGAGGAATCAAAGGCGGCCACCACCACTCTCAATCGCCTGAATCTCAATTCACACACACTCCGGGTCTGAAAGTGGTCTACTGTTCAAATCCATACAATGCTAAAGGATTGTTATTGGCATCCATAGAATGTAATGACCCCGTTATTTTCTTTGAGCCAAAGCGATGTTATCGTGGACCATTCTATGGCGATCCACACAATGTTCCTACTTGGAGTGGGCATCCAGATGCTGATGTTCCTGAAGATCACTACATCGTTCCACTCGAACAAGCAAGAATCGTACGCGAAGGTTCAGCCTGCACGGTCATCGCTTACGGAACTATGGTTCATGTTGCCGAACAAGCCATCAAGGATTCTGGAATCGACTGTGAGTTGGTCGACCTACAGACGCTAGTTCCTTGGGACCGAGATACGGTCGTCAACTCCGTCAAGAAGACTGGACGATGTGTCATCGTTCACGAGGCTCCAAAGACAAGCGGATTCGGTGCTGAAATGAGTGCATCGGTTCAAGAACGCTGCTTCTATCACCTAGAAGCTCCAATTCAACGTGTCACAGGATGGGACACGCCATTCCCACATACTACGGAATGGGATTATTTGCCAAGTCCTCAGCGAATCGCTGAAGCAATAAAGAAAACACAGGAGGAATAAACATGGGAACATTTGCATTCAAATTACCAGATATCGGAGAAGGCGTCGTAGAAGGCGAAGTTGTCGAATGGATGGTCGCAAAGGGCGATACCGTCAAGGAAGATGATCCAATTCTTTCGGTGATGACCGATAAAGCCACAGTAGAGATTCCAGCACCATGCGATGGAACTGTTACCAAGATCATTGGAGATGCTGGTGATATCCTTCCAGTCGGCGTTGTTTGTATCGAATTTGAAGTTGAAGGAGATGGAAATGCTTCTGCAAGTGAAGACGAACCTGCTCCTGCTGAAGAAGAGAAAACTGAGCCAGTTGCTGAACCAGAACCCGCTCCTGAACCATCAGAACCGGAGCCTGCCCCTGCACCTGTTGCCGTAGCAGGATCTGCCGTTGAGCGCGCACCTGGCACTAAGCCACTCGCAAGTCCAGCCGTTCGACAACGTGCTCGTGCTGCTGGCGTCGATTTGTACCATGTTGCAGGATCAGGTCCTGCTGGACGTATCACTCATGCAGATCTTGACGTTCATCTCAGCGGAGGTGCATCCCGTGCCACTGCATCCATGCCAATGGGAAGTTCTGCGAAGGTAGCCAAGACTGGAACAGAGGAGATCAAGGTCATTGGATTGCGCCGAAAGATTGCTGATTCGATGATGGCTTCTTACAGCACAATCCCTCACTTTTCCTACTTTGAAGAAGTCGATGTGACCGAACTTGAATCACTACGTCAACATCTTAACGCGACACGACCAGAAGGTGCACCAAAACTCACCTATCTACCATTCATCATGCTCGCACTAGTCAAGGGTCTTGGACAACGACCTGAATGTAACGCTCTATTCGATGATGAAGCAGGTGTTGTAACTCGACACGAAGCAATCCATCTCGGTATTGCAACACAAACCGATCGTGGGCTCTACGTTCCAGTCGTTAAGCACGTCGAAGCGATGGATGTTTGGACCGCTGCAGCAGAAATGGGTCGTGTTACACAAGCAACTCGAGACGGAAAAGCAGGTGCTGACGAACTCTCTGGATCAACTTTCACCATCACAAGTCTCGGTAGAATGGGTGGTCTTGGAGCAACTCCAATCATCAACAAGCCAGAAGTTGGAATTCTTGGCGTTCACAATGCCAAGGATCGTGCTGTAGTAATCGATGGTCGAGTTGAAGTTCGTCGAATCATGAATCTCTCCTCATCATGGGACCACCGGGTTGTGGATGGTCATGATGGAGCAAGTCTGGTTCAACTTCTCAAGTCTATGCTGGAGCACCCAGCAACCATCTTCATGTGAGGTGTTCAAGTGAAGACGCGTAATTGCAAAGTTTTGGTTATTGGCGCAGGTCCTGGTGGATACGTTGCTGCGATTCGTGCAGGTCAACTAGGAATGGATACCGTAATTGTTGAAGGCCAACGTGCTGGAGGCACATGTCTTATCCGCGGATGTATCCCTTCAAAGGCACTGATTCATGCTGCCTATACATTCCACAAACTTGCAGGGCACGCTAAGAAAGGCGGACACATGGGAATTAGTATTCCAGGACCTGCTGAACTAAAGATGAAAGATACCATTGCTTGGAAAGATGGAATCGTTGATCGACTCAACAAAGGTGTTGAAGCACTTCTCAAGAATGCAGGTGTTGAACTTGTTAACGGATGGGCTGAATTCCAAGATGCGAAGACGGTCAAGGTTGGTAAGGGCAAGGATGCGCTCCTCATTCAAGCAGAAAACGTCATTCTTGCAAACGGATCGATTCCAATCGAACTACCATTCATGAAGTATGGTGAACACGTCATTTCTTCAAGAGAAGCTCTTTCTCTTCAAGAACTACCAAAGCGAATCGCTGTCGTTGGAGGAGGCTACATTGGTCTCGAACTTGGCATTACTTTCCGAATGCTTGGAAGTGAAGTCACGGTCGTTGAAGCAATGGATTCCGTCCTACCTATCTTTGACAAGGAACTTCGAAGACCATTGGAAATCGCAATCAAGAAGCAAAAGATTGCAGTCCATACCAAGGTCTTCGCAAAAGGTATTGAAGAGAACAAGGATGGAAGTGTTGATCTCCTCTACACTCCAAAAAATGCAAAGGAAGGCACAGATCCAGAACGACTCACAGTTGACAAGGTCCTAGTTACCGTTGGTCGTCGACCAATGAGTGCTGCACTTGCACCTACCGGTGTTGCTCTGGATGAACGTGGATTTGTCAAAGTTAACAACAAGTGTGAAACCAATATGAAGGGTGTTTATGCGATCGGAGATGTTTGTGATCTGGGTGAAATGCTCGCTCACGTTGCATCATTCCAAGGCGAAATGGTTGCTGAAATCCTTGCTGGTGAAAACCGAGTCTATGAGCCTGCAGCCGTTCCTGCTATCGTCTTTACAGAACCTGAAATCGTTTCAGTTGGTCTTTCCCCAGATGAGGCTAAGGAGGCAGGACATCCAGTCATTACAGGTAAATTCCCATTGGCTGCAAACGGTCGAGCACTAACTCAAGAAGCCGAGAAGACTGCTGGATTTGTTCGAGTTACTGCTCGTGAAGACGATCACCGAATCCTCGGAATTCAAGCGGTTGGAACACATATCAGCGAACTTGTTGGAGAATGGACACTAGCTATCGAAATGGGTGCACTTCTCGAAGATATTGCACAGACAATCCACGCTCATCCAACGATGACGGAAATGACTCATGAAGGTGTTCTCGCAACACTTGGACATGCAATCCATTCAATGTGAATAGACGCTAACTTCGTAAAGAGTTCAGACTCATAAGAGTCGAAACTCAAGCACCACAGCTCAAACA